>NZ_JAJSOS010000014.1:0-125934 GCF_021283185.1 Buttiauxella cochleicola | reverse complement strand
GAAAGCATGGGGCTTTTTTGTGCTTGCTAAGTGGACAACATTGTCGGGAGCAATGTTGCACGTCGCTTGCGACGGCCCCGGAGGGGTGAGTATCAGGATGATACGAATACAAGCCCTGTACTGATGTGCAGGGCTTTTTGCTGTTTGCGATTTATGAAATCCTTGCCTCCTTTTCTCAGTTTTTTCTTAAATTTCTATTTTTTCAACCAGTTACTAATGAAATCAGCGACTTGTTCAGGGTGATTAATGTCCAGGATAGGGAGTGATATGTTCAGATTTACATCACTGGCGATGGCAATGACATGGCTATCGATCACTAAATCGCCAGCATTCAGAGAAGTGCCCTCTCTATAGAGCAGTATCTTGGGTACTGATTCGTACTTAAAACCCTCGACCAATATCAAATCCAGTGATGACTCATCCATTCGGCTGGCGAGGTAGTAAAGATCTAACTCATTTTCGTCCGGTGTTTCATTCATGAGAGCCCAGCGTTTTTGGCTGGCGACGATGGTTTGTGCCGCTCCAGCTTTGCGTAGCTCGTAGCTATCTTTCCCCGGTTTATCTACATCCATATCGTGATGCGTATGCTTAATAAGCCCAGGACGAATGCCTCGTTCGTTCAGTAAAGGAATCACCCGCTTCAACAGCGTCGTTTTCCCCGTCCCACTACAAGCTGCAAATGCTAACAATGGCAGCATCTATTGTTTCTCCCATTGCATGAGATCTTCAGGTGTATTTACGTTGATGAAGTTTTGCATCTGATTCGCAAACAGCACAGGTTTCCCGCCCACTTCACGCAGAAAAATCATCACTCTGCGCTCGCCAGCAGCCAAATATTGCTCAAGATCTTTGACTAACTTGCGGTGTATAAGTGCAATGGTTGGATGATCTCGCTCGCCATCATTCACCCATACCGCTTTGGATTCACCTTTTTGCATCCACAGTTTATATGCCAGATCGTCCGGGATATTAGGCGTATCGCAAGGGCAGAACAGAAACCATTCATCACTCAGATGCTGTATTGCAGACAAGATTCCTGCCAGTGGACCTGGATAATCAGGTAGCGTATCACTCAGGACATTAACCCCAACAGACTGATATATTTCAATATTCCTGTTAGCACTGATCACCACATTACCCACCTGAGGCACTAGCTTACTCATGACGTGTTCAAACAGTGGTTGGCCATTAAGGTTTATGAGCCCCTTATCCTGACCGCCCATCCTTGTTGCTCTTCCACCGGCCAACACCACACCAGTAACTTCTGTTAAACATCTCACCTATATCGCCTCTTTTAATGTGGGTTTGAGCCTGCTAACGTGTGACATCTCTCATGTGAATGGAGCACAATCATGAAATGTAAACGCCTTAACGAACTGCTCGAGCTACTTCAGCCCGCATGGCAGAAAGAGCCGGATCTCAACTTGATTCAATTTTTGCAGAAACTCAGCAAAGAGTCAGGTTATACCGGTGAATTAACCGATCTCACTGATGATGTGCTTATCTATCATCTGAAAATGCGCGATTCTTCGAAAGATGCTGTTATTCCTGGCATTCAGAAAGACTACGAAGAAGATTTTAAGACAGCATTGCTGCGTGCTCGCGGCGTAATTAAAGAGTAAAAGCTTGTAAGCCAGCCCACCTAAATGGCTGCGAAATGTTATCCTCAACTATTCGCATTTACAGTTGGTTGGCTGGATGACAGACAGCGCTTTCAATTTTCAAACACTACATCCGGATACCATCATGGATGCCCTTTTCGAACAGGGTATACGGGTGGATTCCGGCTTGACGCCATTAAACAGTTTTGAGAACCGCGTCTATCAGTTTCAGGACGAGGATCGTAAACGTTATGTGGTGAAGTTTTATCGCCCCCATCGCTGGTCCCCAGAACAAATAGAAGAAGAACATCAGTTTTCCCTTGAGCTGCAAGCAGACGATGTTCCAGTCGCGGCGCCATTGCATTTCAACGGCCAAACATTGCTACGCCACCAAGGTTTTATGTACGCAGTGTTTCCTAGTTTAGGTGGGCGACAATACGAAACAGATAACCTTGATCAGATGGAGTGGGTGGGTCGTTACCTTGGTCGTATTCATCAAACCGGGCGTAGTAAGCAATTTTCCGCTCGTCCTGATATTGGCTTAAATGAGTATTTGTTTGAGCCACGTGAACTGTTTGAGCATACCAATCTGATTCCGGCAGCTCTCAAGAAAAACTTTCTCAAAGCAACTGATGCGCTAATCGCGGAAGTGAAACTCCACTGGCATGAAGATTTTCAGGCACTACGATTACATGGCGACTGCCATCCGGGGAATATTCTCTGGCGCGATGGCCCATTGTTTGTCGATCTGGACGATGCACGTAATGGCCCTGCAATTCAGGATATCTGGATGCTTCTGAATGGTGACAAAGCCGAGCAGAGAATGCAGCTGGAAATGATTGTCGAAGCATATGAAGAGTTTACCCCCTTTGAATCAGACGAAATTGCACTCATAGAACCTTTACGAGCAATGCGTATGGTTTATTATCTCGCGTGGATAATTCGACGCTGGGATGACCCTGCCTTCCCCAGAAATTTTCCGTGGCTTACCGACGAAGATTACTGGAGAACACAAACTGCGACTTTTACAGAGCAGGTTCGGGTTCTACGTGAACCACCACTAACATTAACGCCAATGTATTAATCAGTATTTATTCAGGAGAGATTTGATGATGAAAAAGATTTGGCTGGCGCTGGCGGGGATGGTCCTGGCATTTAGCGTGTCTGCAGCGCAGTTCACTGACGGCAAAGAGTTCGTGACTCTGGAAAAACCTGTTGCTGGTGAGCCACAGGTTTTAGAGTTCTTCTCTTTCTACTGCCCGCACTGCTACCAGTTTGAAGAAGTGCTTCATGTTTCTGATACCGTGAAGAAAAAACTGCCAGAAGGCACCAAAATGACTAAATACCATGTTGAGTTCCTGGGCCCATTGGGCAAGGATCTGACTCAGGCATGGGCTGTTGCATTGGCACTGGGCGTGGAAGATAAAATCACCGCTCCAATGTTTGAAGCTGTTCAGAAAACTCAAACAGTTCAGAATGTTGCTGATATTCGTAATGTCTTCATTAATGCAGGTGTGAAAGCAGAAGAGTACGATGCGGCATGGAACAGTTTTGTAGTGAAATCCTTGGTTGCTCAACAAGAGAAAGCTGCGGCCGATCTGCAATTGCAGGGTGTCCCGGCTATTTTCGTGAATGGTAAATACCAACTGAATCCACAAGGAATGGACACCAGCAATATGGACGTATTCGTCCAGCAGTATGCTGATGTGGCCAAGTTCCTGGTCGAGAAAAAGTAATTAAAAAAGCCGGTCACTGACCGGCTTTCTTCTATTGTTTGATACTCGTAAGTAAAGCGTCTTTCTCATGCCACACCGCATTCAGCCATTGCTGGAAGCGTCGTTTAAATCCTTTGTCATTAACATAGTCTCCATGCAGATCCTCTGCAATCGGCACAAGCGAAACTCTCACTACGATCCGGGTCATTTTGCCGGTTAACATATCGTAGAACGGACTTTGCGAATTTTCAGGGTAGCAGAGCGTTACATTGAGCAGCTTATCGAACTGTTTCCCTAATACATTGAGCGCCATTGCGATGCCAGCGGCTTTAGGCGGAAGCAGGTTTTGAAAGGCTGATCGTGTCTGTAAACGCTTCTCTTTAGTAAATCTTGAGCCTTCGACAAAGTTCACAATCGTCGTTGGATGAGAGCGGAATTTTTCGCAAGAGCGCCGGGTTGTTTCCACGTCTTTACCGCGCCGTTCTGGGTGGCGAAGCAAATAGCCGCGCGAATAACGTTTCATAAAAGGCATATCCAAAGCCCAACATGCCAGACCCATGAATGGTACCCAGGCGAGTTGCTGCTTTAAAAAGTATTTATTCATCGGGATATGTTTACGAAATAGCACGCACAAAATGACGATATCTGCCCAGCTTCGGTGATTACAAATCAGTAAGTACCAGTTTTTTTTACTGAGATCGTCCAGCCCTTCCACATCCCATTTCAAATGCGGATTCAGCTTGAGTAGGAAAGCTAAACTTTCGCACCAGCAGTACATCATAAAATCAGCAAATACCGAGATTGATCGCCAGATGACGGGAACAGGTAATAGCAGCTTAATGATGCCAGCGACAATAATGGGTACCGAGCAGGCTATAGTAACCAGAATGGTAAGAGCGACACTCAGAATCAACGTTATCGCGGCGAATAATCTCGACATAAGTAAATTTTTCAGATGGTTAGAGAGTGTCAGATGGTGGGAGAAGAATAATAGGTGGTGAATTTTATCAGAAAATAATCTTGAGTGAGGAAACAAATAAAGTGGATTAAGAAACGCGGTACTGTGGGTTTTTAATATTATCGGTCTATAACATAATTAATTTTTATATCCACATTTATCGATCACGCAATAAATGTCACCTGAGAGAATGATTAAAACTCAACACAATGATAAATATAGATATTTATTGAGCGTGGGATTTCCATTGAGATACGCAATCAATTGCTTAAAAAATTATGCACAAACTTATCCACAATATTGATCTTGAGGGCGATCTCGAAGATCAACAAAACTTTTCACCTTATCTTCCTCAAAAGTTCATGTTTTCAGCCATGCTATGGCATCCTTTAGCCATAAACTAAAACCAGTCACGGAACGGAACATTATGGTTCAGATCGCGCAAAACCCACTTATCCTCGTTGATGGCTCATCTTATCTCTATCGTGCCTATCACGCCTTTCCACCGCTGACCAATAGCAAAGGTGAACCGACCGGGGCAATGTACGGTGTGCTGAATATGCTGCGCAGTCTCTTGTTGCAGTATCAACCGACCCACGCAGCAGTGGTTTTTGATGCTAAAGGCAAAACCTTCCGTGACGAGCTGTTTGAGCATTACAAATCTCACCGCCCACCAATGCCGGACGATCTACGAGCTCAAATTGAGCCACTCCATGCAATGGTTAAAGCTATGGGCTTGCCGCTGCTGGCTGTTTCAGGCGTGGAAGCCGATGACGTGATTGGTACTCTGGCACTTGAGGCGGAACGCGTTGGTCGTCCGGTGCTGATTAGTACCGGCGATAAAGATATGGCGCAACTGGTTACGCCGGGCGTCACGCTTATCAATACCATGACGAATACCATTCTTGGACCGGATGAAGTCCGTACCAAATATGGCGTACCTCCAGAGCTGATTATCGACTTCCTGGCATTGATGGGCGACTCCTCAGACAACATCCCTGGCGTGCCAGGAGTTGGTGAGAAAACCGCACAGGCACTGCTGCAAGGTTTAGGTGGTCTGGATACGCTATATGCCAACCCAGAAAAAATCGCAGAATTGACGTTCCGTGGTGCAAAAACCATGGCGGCGAAGCTTGAGCAAAGCAAAGACCTTGCTTACCTCTCCTATCAACTAGCCACCATCAAAACAGATGTGGAGCTTGAGTTAGGCTGTGAACAGTTAGAAGTGCAGCAACCGGCAGATGAAGAGCTTCTCGACTTGTTCAAACGATATGAATTTAAACGTTGGATTACTGACGTTGAAGCAGGCAAGTGGATGCAAGCTAAGGGTGCAAAACCTGCGGCACAATCCACGAAAACGGTAGAGATTGAAGCTGAAGTTGAACCGGAAGAGCCAGCTATTGCACTCTCGCATGACAACTACGTCACCATTCTTGAAGAAAGCGTGCTTGAAGAGTGGATTACCCGCCTGAAGAAAGCGCCGGTTATTGCCTTTGATACGGAAACCGACAGTTTAGATAACGTCAGTGCGAACCTGGTGGGCCTCTCATTTGCTACTGAACCCGGAGTTGCCTGCTACATCCCCGTTGCGCATGACTATATTGGTGCTCCGGTGCAGATCCCACGTGAGCGTGCCCTTGAACTGCTGAAGCCATTGCTTGAGGACGAAAGCGTTCTTAAAGTTGGACAGAACCTCAAGTATGACCGTGGCATCATGCAAAACTATGATATCGAACTACGTGGCATTGCCTTCGATACCATGCTCGAGTCCTACATTCTTGATAGCGTCGCGGGCCGCCATGATATGGACAGCTTGTCTTCTCGCTGGTTGAAGCACACCACGATCACTTTTGAAGAGATTGCCGGCAAGGGTAAAAAGCAGCTGACCTTTAACCAAATAGATCTGGAACAGGCCGGGCGTTACGCCGCAGAAGATGCGGATGTTACGTTGCAGTTGCACCTGAAGATGTGGCCGCAACTCGAAAAGCGCGAGGGGCCACTCAGCGTCTTTAAAAATATTGAAATGCCACTAGTGCCTGTGCTGTCGCGTATTGAACGCAATGGCGTGAAAATCGATCCATCCGTGCTGCATACGCATTCTGAGCAACTCACCAAACGCCTGGCGGAGCTGGAAATCACCGCTCATGAAATCGCGGGCGAAGCCTTTAACCTTTCTTCTCCAAAGCAGCTGCAAACTATTCTGTTTGAAAAGCAGGGGATTAAGCCGCTGAAGAAAACGCCTGGTGGTGCACCGTCGACTTCTGAAGAAGTGCTGGAAGAGCTGGCTCTGGATTACCCACTGCCTAAAGTTATTCTTGAGCATCGTGGCCTGGCAAAACTGAAATCGACTTACACCGATAAGCTGCCACTGATGATTAACCCGAAAACCGGGCGCGTGCATACCTCTTATCATCAGGCTGTCGCGGCGACCGGTCGTCTTTCTTCTACAGAGCCGAACCTGCAAAACATTCCGGTGCGTAATGAAGAAGGTCGCCGTATTCGCCAGGCCTTTATTGCGCCAAAAGATTATCTGATTGTCTCCGCCGACTACTCGCAAATCGAACTGCGTATTATGGCGCATCTTTCCCGCGATAAAGGGCTGCTGACTGCATTTGCGGAAGGTAAAGATATTCACCGTGCGACAGCAGCAGAAGTATTTGGGCTGCCGTTAGATAGCGTTTCAGGCGAACAGCGCCGCAGCGCCAAGGCCATCAACTTTGGCCTGATTTACGGTATGAGTGCGTTTGGTTTGTCTCGTCAACTCAACATTCCACGTAAAGAGTCGCAGAAGTATATGGATCTCTATTTCGAACGCTACCCGGGCGTGCTGGAATATATGGAACGTACCCGGACGCAGGCGAAGGATAAAGGCTATGTCGAAACGCTGGATGGCCGCCGCTTGTATTTACCGGACATCAATTCCAGCAATGCTGCTCGTCGTGCCGGTGCAGAACGCGCGGCAATCAACGCCCCAATGCAGGGGACCGCTGCAGACATTATCAAACGCGCCATGATTGCCGTTGATGCCTGGCTGGAAACAGAAAAGCCACGTGTAAAAATGATCATGCAGGTACACGATGAACTGGTGTTTGAAGTTCATCAGGACGATCTGGAAGCGGTATCGAAGAAAATCCACGAACTGATGGAAGGCAGTATGACGCTAGATGTGCCATTGCTGGTGGAAGTCGGAAGTGGTGTAAATTGGGATGAAGCTCACTAAATAAAGCGATTTATGTAACTAAGCAACATAACTCATAGCTTTTTGTGATGACGCTTCAATATCGGAGTGTAAAGGGTGAAAAAAAACTACAAAAAATGCTTTTTCAACCGAATAAAAAGGAGTAGAGTTATTTGCGTAGGGTACAGAGGTAAGATGTTCTATCTTTCAGACCTTTTACTTCACGTAATCGGATTTGGCTGAATATTTTAGCCGCCCCAGTCAGTAATGACTGGGGCGTTTTTTATTGCACGCAAGTCAGGAAAATAAGGAAAAGCACGGGCGAACCCATGCTTCTTTTTATTCGCCAGCTGTTTCGTCGTCTTCTTCTACATCATCTTCTTCGGTTGCTGGTGGGATATCGTTATACCAACCATCAAGCTTATGACGCAGTACATCGACACCGATCTTTTTCAGTGACGAAAACGCTTCTACCTGAATATCACCGCCAAAATCTACCACCGCTTCGCGAACCATCTTTAACTGTGCTTTACGAGCACCAGATGCCAGCTTGTCAGCCTTGGTTAACAGCAGCATCACTGGAATGTTGCTCGCAACAGCCCAATTAATCATTTGTTGATCAAGGTCTTTCAGTGGATGACGAATATCCATCAGGATGACTAATCCCTTCAGGCTATTACGTTTTTGCAGATACTCGCCAAGCGCGCGCTGCCATTTCAGTTTTACTTCTTCTGGTACTTCGGCGTAGCCATAGCCCGGTAAATCCACCACACGTAAGCCTTCAGCCACTTCAAACAGGTTGATGAGCTGCGTACGACCAGGCGTTTTACTGGTACGCGCCAGGGCTTTCTGGTTGGTCAGCGTATTTAATGCGCTGGATTTCCCTGCGTTAGAGCGGCCTGCGAAAGCAACCTCAATACCGGTATCAGAAGGTAAATGGCGAATGTCCGGTGCGCTAAGCACGAAGTGGGTCAGCTGGTAATTCCAGTTTTTCAAAACGGTTGTCTCCCTCAGGATGAGCATTGTTGGGGATTATACCTGAACATGGGGAAAACGCCGTGTTTCTCGGCAAGGCTTACAGGATTACAGAAATCCGCCCGAGGTTTGTAAGACATTGACCATTCATATTGACAGACAACGCAGTGTTGTTAGATGCAGATATAATTAAAAGAACATATATAACAATGTATTAGGTGTTTTTCGATGGATTACATTAATGACTTAACCCAAATAGTCGTCTTGTAGAATCAAAGGCTAAGAGTAAAGTAAGCGGCACAGGCAAAGGATAGCCACAAAGGATAGCAACTCAGGATGAGGGTTCAGGTCGTCAGGATGGCGAAGAACCAAGGAAATGCCAGGAGGCAACGTCTGGAGACGTTTAAAAAGGACAAGGATTTACACGGAAGTTGTTTGCAAGGGAAAGACAGGGCGTCGAGTGCAAACAGGGATTGTGTGACCTTATATAGGTCCAGAGACAAGAAAAAGGCGACAGGTTAACCTGCCGCCTTTTTTCTTTGCTTGCTTTCTGCTAGATTCCGCCGCAATTCTATACTGAATAAAAATGGCTCAAGATAATTTATTATGAAGCAACAAAACTCAGCAGCACCTGGCTCTAAACCTTCAAAAGCACGTCGCAAAACACGTGAAGAGATCGATCGTGAAGCACGTGACCGTAAGCGTGAGAAAAAACGCAGCGGACATGCAGCGGGTAGCCGTTCAACCGGCGGCACCCAGGAAAAAAGTGGAAGTGGCAGCTCACAGGCTAAAGATCCGCGCATTGGCAGTAAAAAACCAATCGCCCTGGGTGTAACTGAAGTCCAGGTCAAAAAACCTAAACAGCACAAACCTAAAGTCGAGAAACCTATGCTAACACCACAGGCTGAACTGGATTTGCTGGAGAACGATGAGCGCCTGGATGCGCTGTTAGAGCGTCTTGAAGAAGGTGAAACACTCAACGCAGAAGAGCAGGCTTGGGTTAACGCTAAGCTTGATCGCATTGATGCGCTGATGGCAGAACTCGGCATCGCCTATGAAGATGACGAAGATGAAGAAGAAAAAGAGAAAGGCGATGATTTGATGCGTCTTCTCAAAGGCACTGACTAACAGTCTACCTCAATGGGATTACCTGTTCTTATCGTGGTTATTCCGCTGGTGTGTTATCTGCTGTGGTTATTCGTTAAACTACGGCGGTTGTCGCGATTGCAAAAATCGTTGCGCCGTCAACGAATGCGGCATCACCGGAGGAAGTGAGTATGTCTGAGCAGTTAATCGATTGGGATCTGGCCCTGATCCAGAAATATAATTATTCAGGGCCGCGTTATACCTCTTATCCTACCGCGCTGGAGTTCTCAGAAGGCTTCGGTGAGGCGGCATTTCTTGAAGCGGTTGCTCGTTATCCCGAGCGCCCGCTGTCGTTGTATATTCATATCCCGTTCTGCCACAAGCTTTGCTACTTCTGTGGCTGCAATAAAATCGTCACTCGTCAGACTCATAAGGCCGATCAGTATCTTGATGCGCTTGAACAAGAGATAGCCCACCGTGCGCCGCTCTTTAAAGGCCGTCACGTCAGTCAGTTGCATTGGGGCGGTGGTACTCCAACTTACCTCAGTAAAGCGCAGATAAGCCGTCTGATGGGGCTTCTACGGGCTCATTTCCATTTCGATGAAGATGCCGAGCTTTCCATTGAAATCGATCCGCGTGAAATTGAACTCAATGTGCTCGACCATTTGCGTCAGGAAGGGTTTACCCGTCTGAGTATGGGCGTGCAGGACTTCAACAAAGAAGTGCAGCGCCTGGTTAACCGTGAGCAGGATGAAGAGTTTATCTTCGCGCTGATTCAGCGTGCCCGTGAACTCGGTTTCACATCGACGAATATCGACCTCATTTACGGCTTGCCAAAACAGACGCCAGAAAGCTTTGCCTTCACCCTCAAGCGTGTTGCAGAACTGAGCCCGCACCGTTTAAGTGTCTTTAACTATGCGCACTTACCGACACTGTTTGCGGCGCAGCGCAAAATTAAAGACGAAGACTTACCGAGCGCTCAGCAAAAACTCGACATTCTGCAAGAAACCATCAGCTCGCTTACCGATGCCGGATACCAGTTTATTGGTATGGACCACTTTGCGCGGCCAGATGACGAACTGGCGATTGCGCAGCGTGAAGGCAAGTTGCACCGTAATTTCCAGGGCTACACCACTCAGGGCGATACAGACTTACTTGGGATGGGTGTTTCTGCCATCAGCATGATTGGCGACTGTTATGCGCAGAACCAGAAAGAGCTTAAAACTTATTATCAACAGGTAGATAGCCAGGGCGATGCGCTGTGGCGCGGCCTGGCATTAACCCGCGATGACTGCATTCGACGCGATGTTATCAAAGCGCTGATCTGCAACTTCCAGCTTAAATTTGCTGAAATCGAGCAGCTTTGGGATTTGAACTTTGCAGAGTATTTTGCGGAAGATTTGAAGCTACTCGAACCGCTGGCCAACGATGGGCTGGTGGATATCGACGGCAAACATATTCAGGTGACGCCAAAAGGCCGCCTGCTAATCCGTAATATCTGCATGTGTTTTGATAGTTATTTGCGGCAGAAGGCACGACTGCAACAATTTTCCCGTGTCATATAAAACTAAAGGCGGCTTGAAAGCCGCCTTTTTGTTACTCCATTCCCAACTCTTTCAATTTACGCGTCAGAGTATTTCGCCCCCAGCCAAGTAAACGAGCCGCTTCCTGCTTGTGACCTTGCGTATGACGCAGTGCCGTCGTTAGCAATGTGCGCTCCATTTCTGGCTGCGCTTCAGAAAGCAGGTTTTGATGACCGGAACGTAATGCGCGGTCAGCCCATTGCGCCAGTAATGTTGCCCAACTGTCTGACTGAGAATGCGCCGGGCTATCGGGAATGGTTGTCTCGAATAGCTCGGCAGGCAAATCCTGAATCAACACTTCCTGGCCCGCAGCCATCACGGTTAACCAGCGACAGGTGTTTTCCAGTTGGCGCACGTTTCCGGGCCAGGCCAGGCGCGTTAACGCATTTTCCGTTTCCGGGTGCAGCAACTTGGCTTCCACACCCAATTCTTTGGCGGCATCCTGCAAGAAGTGGCGAGCCAGACGCGGAATATCTTCGCGACGTTCACGCAGCGGTGGCAGATGAACACGAATTACGTTCAGGCGATGGAATAAATCCTCACGGAATTTCCCTTCCTGCACGCGCAACTCAAGGTTCTGGTGGGTCGCGGCAATAATTCGCACATCAACTTTCACCGGCGCATAACCGCCAACGCGGTAAAACTGCCCATCGGCTAACACGCGCAATAATCGAGTTTGCACATCCAGCGGCATATCACCGATTTCATCGAGGAACAGAGTGCCGCCGTCTGCCTGCTCAAAACGGCCCTGGCGAATTTGATTAGCGCCGGTAAACGCGCCTTTCTCATGGCCAAACAGCTCAGACTCAATCAAATCCTTCGGGATTGCAGCCATGTTTAGCGCAATAAAAGGGGATTTCACACGCGGGCTGTGGCGGTGTAGTGCGTGTGCGACCAGCTCTTTACCGGTACCAGACTCGCCGTTAATCAACACACTTATTGATGAACGGGAGAGGCGGCCAATAATGCGAAACACATCCTGCATGGCAGGCGCTTCACCGATAATATCGGTGGTTGGCCCATTAACTTGCACATTGCGCGGCTGCTGCTGTTCTTGATAGTGGCTGATGGCGCGCTCAACGAGTGCGACCGCTTCATCAATATCAAAAGGTTTAGGCAGGTAATCGAAAGCGCCTTGCTGATAAGCACTCACCGCAGCTTCAAGATCTGAATGAGCCGTCATTATGATGACCGGCAACATCGGGTGGCGTTGTTTTATCTGCTTGAGCAGCGCCAGACCGTCCATGCCAGGCATGCGAATATCAGATAACAATACGTCCGGGGTCTTGGTTGCAAGAGCGTTCAGAACTTCATTGCCGCTCTCAAATGTGGTGCAGCTTAAACCCGCCCCAGTCAGTGCGCGTTCCAGCACCCAACGGATGGAGCTATCGTCATCAACGATCCAAACTATCCCTCGTTGCATAAAGACCTCTACTTACGAATAGGCAGGTAAACCGAAAACTCGGTATGGCCTGGCCAACTGTTAAATTCGATTTTTCCCGAATGCTGATCGATCAAGTTGCGTGCAATAGAAAGACCTAATCCTGTCCCTCCCTCACGTCCGCTCACCATTGGGTAGAATAGTGTGTCCTGCAGATGGGCCGGAATACCCGGACCGTTGTCTTCAATATCAATACGCGCAGCCAGGCGATAGCGAGTGCCGTGCAGAGTAAGCTGAAAAGCGGTACGCGTACGTAACACTATTTCGCCACCATCACTGCCCAGCGCCTGAAGCGCGTTACGCACAATATTCAGTAAAATCTGTTCAATTTGATCCGGGTCGTGCGCCAGTTCAGGCAAGCTTGGGTCGTAATCTCTTATCAGAGTGACATTCGCTGGCAACTCCATCGACACCAGTTTCATCACCCGTTCGGTGACTTTATGAATACTTTCTGTGACGTGCATGCCTGGTTGCTGCGGGCCTAACAGCCTGTCGACCAGGTTACGTAAGCGGTCGGCTTGCTCAATAATCACTTTGGTGTATTCAGTGAGCGAAGGGTCCGGTAAGGCTTTAGCCAGAAGCTGCGCTGCACCGCGTAACCCGCCGAGAGGGTTTTTAATCTCGTGAGCCAGCCCACGGACTAAGTCACGAGCGGCAATTTGCTGCGCTTGCTGTAGCTGCTCCTGACTTAAACGACGTTGGTTATCCATCGGCGCCATTTCCATCAGGATGAAACCTTCTGGTAAACGTTGTGCAGTCAGGGAAAGAATATGAGAGCGGCTATCAATAACCAGTGTGACTTCGTTATCGGTAAAGCCCTGGCCTGAGGTCAGGCTTTCCTGCATTAAGCCAACATTTAGCGAAAAGTAACTCAACAGTTCTGGTAGCGGTGTGCCGTAAAGTTTGCGCGAACTCTGCGCCAAAAGTTGCTGTGCCGCCGGGTTGGCGTAATGGACCGCCAGCTCGTCATCGACCAGTAAAATACTGTTGATTAAAGAATTCAGGATCTGCCCAGCATCGGGCAGTGTGCCGGTTGCCATACAGCAGTCTCCGATAATTGCACTGTGATGGTGCATTATAGTTTCCTGGCGGCAAAAAACGTTGCTGCAACAGGTTATTTGTGGATAAAAAAGCCCATCAACGATGGGCTAAAATTGGAGATGACTACTTAGTTAAACGCTGTAGTACAGCTCAAACTCAACTGGGTGCGGAGTCATACGCACACGGTCGTTTTCTTCCATACGCAGCGCGATATAAGCATCGATAGCTTCATCAGTGAACACGCCGCCCGCAGTCAGGAACTCGCGGTCTTCGTTCAGGCAGCTCAGTGCTTCTTCCAGAGAGCCAGCAACTTGTGGGATCTCTTTCGCTTCTTCTGGCGGCAGGTCGTACAGGTTTTTGTCCATTGCTTCACCCGGATGGATTTTGTTCTTGATACCATCAAGACCAGCCATCAGCAGCGCTGCGAAGCACAGGTACGGGTTAGCCGCTGGGTCCGGGAAGCGTACTTCGATACGACGTGCTTTCGGAGACGCAACAACTGGGATACGGATTGAAGCAGAACGGTTAGCTGCAGAGTAAGCCAGCATTACTGGAGCTTCGTAACCCGGGACCAGACGCTTGTAGGAGTTGGTGGTTGGGTTAGCCAGGGCGTTGATGGCTTTAGCGTGTTTGATAACACCGCCGATGTAGTACAGCGCTTGCTCAGACAGGCCAGCATATTTGTCACCAGCGAACAGGTTTACGCCGTTCTTAGCCAGGGACATATGGCAGTGCATACCAGAACCGTTATCGCCAAACATTGGTTTTGGCATAAAGGTCGCTGTTTTGCCGTAAGCATGAGCAACGTTATGAACCACATATTTGTAGATCTGAATTTCATCTGCTTTTTTAGTCATGGTGTTGAAGCGGGTAGCCACTTCGTTCTGACCAGCAGTTGCTACTTCGTGGTGGTGAGCTTCAACAACCAGGCCCATTTGCTCCATAGTCAGACACATTGCAGAACGCAGGTCTTGTGCGGAGTCAACTGGTGGAACTGGGAAGTAACCGCCTTTAACAGCAGGACGGTGACCTTTGTTGCCGCCTTCGTATTTGGTGCCGCTGTTCCATGCGCCTTCGATATCATCGATAGCAACGTGAGAACCGGAAATAGAGCTACCGAAACGAACGTCGTCGAACAGGAAGAACTCTGGTTCTGGCCCGAACAGTACGGTATCGGCGATGCCAGTTGAACGCAGGTAATCTTCAGCGCGCTTGGAAATGGAACGTGGGTCGCGGTCATAACCCTGCATGGTGCCTGGCTCAAGAATGTCGCAACGAATGATCAGCGTAGAATCAGCGAAGAACGGGTCAATGACAGCAGTAGACGCATCTGGCATTAGAACCATGTCTGACTCGTTGATGCCTTTCCAGCCACCAATTGAAGAGCCATCAAACATTTTGCCTTCTTCGAAGAAGTCAGCAGTAACCTGATGAGCAGGGATAGTGACGTGCTGTTCTTTACCTTTGGTGTCAGTGAAGCGCAGATCAACAAACTTCACTTCGTGTTCATTCAGCATCGTCAAAACGTGTTCAGCGGACATACTTAACTCTCCCGGATTTGGTCATTGAATTGGCTTGTTGCCCTGAAATGATTAAAGCGAAAACTGTGCCAACTTTTAAATTACCCCAAAAAGGCGCTATCATGCGCACTATAGTGCAAAAGGGCTGCACCACGATGGATAGTTTGCACCAATGTAGTGCTTCAGTCTGAGATTTGAGCACCATATTGGTGCAATTTTCGTTGTGGCTCCCTTTTTTGCTCCGTGAAAGCGATCACAAACCATTACTTTTTACATTGTTTGTAAAAGTTCTTTGTGATCCTGTTATGTCCTTCGATTAATACGTGTACAATAACGCGCTATTTCTAATGCCTGAGGCAAAGTTGTGATCGAAAATCTGCGTAATATCGCCATCATCGCGCACGTTGACCATGGTAAAACTACCCTGGTTGATAAGCTGCTGCAGCAATCTGGTACTTTCAGTAACGAACGTGCTGAAGCCACCGAACGCGTGATGGACTCCAACGATTTGGAGAAAGAGCGTGGGATTACCATCCTCGCTAAAAACACCGCTATCAAATGGAATGACTACCGTATCAACATCGTTGATACCCCTGGGCACGCCGACTTCGGTGGTGAAGTTGAACGTGTAATGTCCATGGTAGACTCCGTTCTGCTGGTCGTTGACGCAATGGATGGCCCAATGCCGCAGACGCGCTTCGTAACCAAAAAGGCATTTGCCCACGGTTTGAAGCCAATTGTTGTAATCAACAAAGTTGACCGTCCTGGCGCGCGTCCTGACTGGGTTGTTGATCAGGTATTTGACCTGTTCGTTAACCTTGATGCGACCGACGAGCAGCTCGATTTCCCAATCATCTATGCATCAGCATTGATGGGTATCGCGGGTAACGATCACAATGAGATGGCGGAAGACATGACCCCGCTGTACCAGGCGATTGTTGACCACGTTAAAGCACCATCCGTTGACTCTGATGGTCCGTTCCAGATGCAAATCTCCCAGCTTGATTACAACAACTACGTTGGCGTTATCGGCATCGGTCGCATCAAACGCGGTAAAGTGAAGCCTAACCAGCAAATCACTATCATCGACAGCGAAGGTAAAACTCGTAACGGTAAAGTCGGTAAAGTACTGACTCACCTCGGTCTGGAGCGTATTGAATCCACCGAAGCTGAAGCCGGCGACATCATCGCGATTACCGGTCTGGGCGAGCTGAACATCTCCGACACCCTTTGCGATACGCAAAATGTTGAAGCGCTGCCAGCACTGTCTGTTGATGAACCAACTGTTACTATGTTCTTCAACGTCAACACCTCTCCGTTCTGTGGCAAAGAAGGTAAATTCGTTACCTCTCGTCAGATCCTTGACCGCCTGAACAAAGAGCTGGTGCACAACGTTGCACTGCGTGTTGAAGAAACCGAAGATGCGGATGCATTCCGTGTATCCGGTCGTGGCGAACTGCACCTGTCTGTGTTGATCGAAAACATGCGTCGTGAAGGCTTCGAACTGGCTGTGTCCCGTCCGAAAGTAATCAACCGTATGATCGATGGTCGTATGCAAGAGCCGTTCGAAAACGTGACTCTGGATATCGAAGAACAGCACCAGGGTTCTGTAATGCAGGCAATGGGTGAGCGTAAGGGCGATGTCAAAGACATGATCCCTGACGGCAAAGGCCGTATCCGTCTGGATTACCTGATCCCAGCACGTGGCCTGATCGGCTTCCGTACTGAGTTCATGACCATGACTTCTGGTACTGGTCTGCTGTACTCCACATTCAGCCACTACGACGACGTTAAGCCAGGCGAAATCGGCCAGCGCCAGAACGGCGTGCTGATCTCTAATGGCCAGGGTAAAGCAGTCGCGTTTGCGCTGTTCAGCCTGCAGGACCGCGGTAAGCTGTTCCTGGGTCACGGTGCAGAAGTTTACGAAGGCCAGATCATCGGTATTCACAGTCGTTCTAACGACCTGACTGTAAACTGCCTGACCGGTAAGAAACTGACCAACATGCGTGCGTCCGGTACTGACGAAGCAACAACTCTGGTTCCTGCATTGAAGATGTCTCTGGAGCAAGCTCTGGAATTCATCGATGATGACGAACTGGTAGAAGTTACTCCGACTTCCGTACGTATTCGTAAGCGTCACCTGACTGAAAACGACCGCAAACGTGCGGGTCGTGGTAGCAAAGAAGCGTAAGTTTCTTTCCTGCAAAGCATTGAAGCCCTGCCTGTTTAGGCGGGGCTTTTTTTTGCTTAATAACTCGCAGAACCCGGATCGCCTTTTTATCAGCGATAGTCAAAGCTACCCTTTACCGCTACAGTTATTTGTCCATGCGCAAAGGAGAGGCTTATGCTGTATATCTTTGATTTAGGAAACGTCATCGTTGATATCGACTTCAACCGAGTAATGGGGGTCTGGAGCGATTACAGCCGTGTCCCGCTAGCGAATTTGCAGAAAAGCTTTGTAATGGGCGAGGCGTTTCAACGCCACGAGCGGGGGCAAATTAGTGACGAAGAATTTGCTGCTGCGGTATGCGAAGAAATGGGCATGGCGTTGAGCTTTGATCAGTTCTCTGCCGGTTGGCAGGCTATTTTTGTTGGCCTACGCCCGGAAGTTATTGATGTGATGAACAAACTTCGTGAACAAGGCCATCGTGTCGTTGTGCTCTCTAATACCAACCGCTTACATACTTATTTCTGGCCAGGTGAATACCCGCAAATAGCCGAGGCGGCAGATAAAATCTATCTGTCCCAGGAAATGGGCATGCGTAAACCCGACGTTGAGATCTATCAAAAGCTCCTCGAAGAAGAAGGTTTTTCTGCCAGTGAAGCCGTCTTTTTTGACGACAACGCCGATAATATTAAAGGAGCTCAACAGGTGGGGATCACCAGCATTTTGGTGACCGGTAAAAACACGGTGCCCGATTATTTCTCAAAAAGCCTATGATAAAAGACGTTCATCGCAAAACGAGCAAGCACCTCAGGCCCTGTATCGCCTGGGGTAAATTGCTCTGGCATCGGATTGACCAGGACAATATGACCACGCTTGCAGGTAACCTTGCTTACGTGTCATTGCTCTCACTAGTGCCTTTGGTTGCGGTAGTGTTTGCGTTATTTGCAGCTTTCCCGATGTTTGCCGACGTTAGCATCCAACTGCGCCATTTTGTCTTCTCAAATTTTCTGCCCGCGACGGGCGATATCATCCAGCGCTATATCGAACAGTTTGTTGCTAACTCCAACAAGATGACTGCTGTGGGGGCCTGTGGCCTTATCGTTACTGCATTGCTGCTGATGTATGCCGTGGATAGCGCGCTAAATACTATCTGGCGCAGCACGCGAACCAGGCCAAAAATATACTCGTTTGCCGTCTACTGGATGATTTTGACGCTAGGGCCGCTGCTGGCAGGTGCGAGTCTGGTGATCAGTTCGTATCTGCTTTCGCTGCGCTGGGTGACAGGCTTTAACAGCACGATTGATATCGTGTTGCGTATCTTCCCTTTACTGCTCTCCTGGCTGTCATTCTGGATGTTATACAGCATTGTTCCAACCACTCGAGTCCCGGTGCGAGATGCACTGATTGGCTCGCTGGTGGCTGCTCTTTTGTTTGAGCTTGGGAAGAAAGGTTTTGCCCTCTACATCACCATGTTTCCCTCTTACCAATTGATTTACGGCGTTTTAGCCGTGATCCCCATTTTATTTGTCTGGGTCTATTGGACCTGGTGTATCGTGTTGCTCGGCGCCGAAATTACTGTCACTCTCGGTGATTACCGCAAACTCCGTGTCGAAGCACAGCAGGAAGAATTGGAAGAACCATGATTGCATTAATACAGCGTGTCACCCACGCTCGCGTCACCGTGGACGGTGAAGTGACGGGTGAAATTGGCCCGGGACTTTTAGTGTTATTGGGTGTCGAAAAAGAAGATAACGAACAGAAAGCGAATCGCCTTTGCGAACGTGTTTTGGGTTACCGCATTTTTGGCGATGAAAACGACAAGATGAATTTGAACGTTCAGCAAGCCGGTGGCAGCGTACTAGTTGTGTCGCAGTTTACCCTCGCCGCTGATACCGAACGCGGTATGCGCCCGAGTTTTTCTTGTGGCGCAGCACCTGAGCTTGCTGAAGAGCTATATGAATACTTTGTCCAACGCTGTCGACAGCAGGGCATTGTTGCCGAAACAGGTCGCTTTGCCGCCGACATGAAAGTCAGCCTGACCAACGATGGCCCAGTGACGTTTTGGTTACAGGTCTGAATTCGCAGCCTTTACGGTCCCGCGTAACAAGAGAGAGTACATGTATGTATCACCTTCGCGTACCGCAAACCGAAGAAGAGCTTGAGCTCTATTACCAGTTTCGCTGGGAGATGCTACGTAAGCCGTTGCATCAACCCAAAGGCTCCGAGCGCGATGCCTGGGATGCCTTAGCTCACCACCAGATGGTGGTAGATGAAGAAGGCAATCCGGTCGCAATTGGCCGTTTGTACATCAATGCTGATAACGAAGCAGCGATCCGTTTTATGGCGGTTCACCCCTCGGTGCAAGACAAAGGTCTGGGTACGCTGGTGGCAATGACGCTGGAAACTGTCGCGCGCCAGGAAGGGGTTAAACGTGTGGTATGTAGCGCACGTGAAGATGCGGTCGAGTTCTTTGCCAAATTGGGCTTTGAGAATCAGGGTGAAATTACTACGCCTTCGACCACGCCCATTCGCCACTATTTGATGATAAAACCCGTCGCTTCGCTAGATGACATTCTTCATCGCGCCGACTGGTGCGGTCAGTTGCAGCAGGCCTGGTACGAACACATTCCATTAAGTGAAAAAATGGGCGTGCGCATCCTGCAATACACCGGGCAGAAATTCATTACCACCATGCCAGAAGCGGGCAACCAAAATCCCCATCAAACCTTATTCGCCGGCAGCCTGTTTTCGCTCGCGACTCTGACGGGCTGGGGACTTATTTGGCTGATGTTGCGGGAGCGCCATCTGGGCGGCACGATTATTCTTGCTGATGCGCATATCCGATATAGCAGCCCGATCACCGGAAGACCGGGGGCGATTGCTGATTTAGGTTCGTTGAGCGGCGATCTCGACCGCCTGGCGCGTGGCCGCAAAGCTCGCGTTGCGTTGCAAGTTGAGCTTTACGGTGATGATACGCAAGGCGCTGTTTTTGAAGGTGTGTATCTGGTTCTCCCCGCGAAACCTTTTGGCCCGCTTGAAGAGGGCGGCAACGAAGAAGAATAGTTGAAGGGTTACAGCCCGGCGCTTATGCGCCGGGTACTTCCCCATTCTGCATGGTCTGTTGTACTTGTTTTCCGTCGGCGCTGGTGGCCTGTAATGTCCCGTTCACCGTGGGTTTCAGTGGTGTTTGAGCTGCAAGGTTACCGGTTACTGAAAGCTGCAAATTACCGTTGCCTTCAAGCGGTAGCGCTGGCCATCCCCATTGCTGCAACACATTTACTGGCACCGCACGCCCGCGCAGATTCATTGCCGCATTGCGTTGTGGAGCCTGCGAGATAGCGCCAGTCGCTTCCAGCATACCTTCACCAGCAAAAGCACTAAGTTCTGTAATAGATATTTGGCTGTCAGCAGCATTCAATGAAATGGATGGGCGGCGAACATCGACGCGGTTAAACGTGGCGGCCGCGGCGTTCAGCGTAGCGTTCCCACTCCATATTCCCCACTGGCTATTGCGCACCACTTCGAGATTATTCGCCGTGCCATCTAATGCGGTGAGCTGGAACGGGAAGGCGGGATCAATATCGATGATCAAATTACGGTTTGCCGACAGTTTTTTAATCGTCACCGTGTTTAACCACTGCGGTAAAGGCTCTATCCAGCGTGCTTTCCAGTCGGCTGGCAGCGTATATTCCAGCCCGGCAAAGACCAGCTCATCAAGTGTCAGTTTATTCTCATTGCGCTGCCATTCGCCTGAGGCGCGAACCATGCCTCTTTCCCAACGGGAAGTGAACTGGCGAATCACAGCGGTTTGCGGGTTAAAATCGATATTCACGATAGGGTCGTTTAGCTGCAACGCACCAATAATAAAATCACTGGCATTCATCGATAAACGCCCGTCATCGCTTTGCCAGCCGCCCTTTGCCAACGTCAGGTTGCGCAAACTCAGATCTAAATCGGTTATTGCCCAGTCTTTTCCTTCCATGCGCGCATCTGTCACCTCAAGACTATCGATTTTCAGTGAAGGGACACTGCCAAGAGGGGCCAGGAAATCGGTAATGGATTTATTGGTTTGTAGGCGGATATCGTTGAGCCGTAAGCTGCCAATCTGCCAGGAGCCATCGGCAAGGCGGTTTGCATTACCGGTGAGCGAGCCACGCGCAATGTCTGCACCGATGGTTGAGAGCGTCACCTGTTCGTTATTAATCGCACCTTGCAACAAAACGTTGGTAGCCTGAACACCGTTGAGTGTCATGGAGCCGGCGCTAAATTGAATATCAGCAGTATTACCCAGCACTTTACCTTGCTCTGGCTGCCAGGGTATTACTCCTCCGTTGACGCGTTGAGCGTGCAGATCCCACCCAGTATTTGGGCTGTTGATTGCCATATCGCTCAATTGCAGCATATCGGACTGGAAGGGTAGCGGGGCAGCATTGGGGCTGATATTTAGCGTTCCGTTTTGCAGCAAAATCGTATCGACGTGCAAAGGCTCTGAAAATTGACGTGAGCTCAGGCCAATATCAATATTTTGCGCAACCAGAGTCGCTGGCTGGCCTTTGCGTCCAAAGGTGACGTTTGTCAGCGTGACATGAGTGGGCGATGCCCACTTGTGGTCGATCACTTCAAAAGAGAAATTGTAATCACTCTTCTCATTGACCCAACTACTGATTTGGGATGCTCCCCAACGAGTTTGAAGTAATAAATAAGCGGCTATGAGTGCCACTATTATGACAACCAATAAAGCTATGATCAGCTTTCCTAGAAATTTCATTGTCTTCCATCCCATGAAGTTTCGGTAAGGGTGTTATGCCCCATTTACCGTTATAGCTCAAGGATGGGATTGTCAGGAGGGGTAACACGCGCTGGCGCTAACAAATAACCAGCGCGTGAGGTACATCAATTTTTTTCAGGTGGGAAAATCAGGTTTAACACGATAGCGGTGATACCACCGGCAGCGATACCGGAGGAGAGCAACGTTTTTAGCCAATCAGGAGCAAACTGAAGAATCAGTGGCTGCTGTGAAACGCCCATACCCACCGCCAGAGACAGCGCGATAATCATAATCGCACGACGATTTAGTGGCTCGCGGGAGACTATACGCACACCGGATGCAGCGATCGTGCCGAACATCACGATAGTAGCGCCACCTAAAACTGGCTCAGGAATGTGCTGCACAAACCCACTTACTGCCGGGAACAGGCCCAACACAATCAGCATCAACGCGACGACAAATCCAACATAACGGCTGGCAACACCCGTAAGCTGAATCACGCCATTGTTCTGGCCGAAGCAAGAGTTAGGGAAAGTATTGAATACGGCAGAAACGCAGGAGTTCAGGCCGTTGGCCAGTACGCCTCCTTTCAGTCGCTTCATATAGAGCGGGCCAGAAACCGGTTGCTCGGAGACGTCAGACGTCGCCGTAATATCGCCAATGGTTTCAAGGGATGTCACCATAAAGATCAGCATCAGCGGAATCAGTAGGTTCCAGTCAATGCCCAGGCCGTAGTAAAGCGGCGTTGGCACCATAATTAAATCAGTATTGGTTGATGGCGCAACATCAGGCAGCATGCCCATTGCCCATGCCAGCGCGTAACCTACTGCCATGGCGATTACCAGCGAAGCCACGCGCAAGTACGGGTTACGCTGACGATTCAGAAGAATAATGACCACTAATACTGCGCCTGCCAGCAGCAGATTTTTCGGTGCGCCAAATGTATGGTCACTCATTGCACCATAGCCACCGCCAATAGATGTCAGGCCAACCTGAATTAAGGAAAGACCAATAATCATCACAACTACGCCGGAGACCAGTGGCGTGATAATGCGGCGAGCAAGGTGCAGGAAGCGCGATAAAAGCATCTCGGTGCAGCTTGCGAGCATTAAGGTGCCAAAAAGTGCAGCCATCATCGTCGGAACATCAGCCCCGCCATTCTTTAATGCCATGCCACCCATAATCAGCGGTGCGACAAAGTTAAAGCTGGTGCCTTGAATAGACAGAAGCCCAGAGCCTACCGGGCCCCACGCTTTAATCTGGATAATTGATGCCACGCCTGATGCGAACAGGGACATACTGATAATGTGTTGGGTATCTTCTGCTGGAAGTCCCAGAGCCTGGCAAATCAACATCGCAGGTGTGATCACCGCAACAAACATAGCTAATAAATGCTGCCCAGCAGCGAATAGAGTTTGCGGGAGAGGTGGACGGTCCTCCAGGCGGTAAATCAACTCACTGGAACTAGCGTGGGCAATCGGTTGCGCACCTTCAGACTCAACAGCATTAACAGACATTAGAAATTATCCCCTCCCGAAAAAACGGTGATTTTAGCGGACTGAAGGCCAAAAGCAAACGTTTGCTAAGGGTGTTTCCTAAGATAAAAAGTGTATATGCCGAGCTTTTTATATAACTTTCGACTGTTTTTTGGTTAAAATCCAGCTGCTGACTTTTCTAGAACCTGAAATTCCAGTGAAGGATAATTAAAAGCGTCTGTGAGAAATATGCGCAAACAGGAGCACTTCTATGTTTTATCTCGACACCCTTTCTACCCTTGTTGCTGCGACTCTCGTGTTATTACTGGGCCGAAAAATGGTCCACACCATACCGCTATTAAAAAAATACACTATCCCTGAACCCGTAGCGGGTGGACTCTTAATCGCCCTTGCCTTGCTGGTACTCAAAAAAAGTGTCGGTTGGGAATTTGAATTTGATATGAGCCTCAAAGATCCTTTGATGCTCGCCTTCTTTGCCACAATCGGCCTGAACGCCAATCTGTCTAGCTTGCGAGCGGGTGGCAAAGTTGTCGGTATTTTCCTGGTGGTGGTGGTGGGTTTGCTGGTCATGCAAAACGCCATTGGTATCGGTATGGCGAGCCTGTTGGGCCTTGATCCATTAATGGGTTTACTGGCGGGTTCTATTACGTTATCAGGCGGGCATGGTACGGGTGCAGCCTGGAGCAAACTGTTTACCGAACGTTATGGTTTCCAGAATGCCACCGAAGTGGCAATGGCTTGCGCAACGTTTGGTCTGGTATTGGGCGGTTTGATTGGCGGGCCAGTGGCGCGTTATCTGGTCAAACACTCCTCAACACCCGATGGCACACCAGAAGATAGCATTGATCCAACCGCATTCGAAAAGCCAGCGGTAGGGCGCATGATCACCTCTATGGTGTTGATAGAAACCATCGCGATGATTGCTATCTGCCTGACTGTTGGTAAGTTTGTCGGCCATCTCATTCAAGGCACCAGCTTCGAATTGCCGACATTCGTTTGCGTGTTATTTGTTGGGGTTATCCTCAGCAATACGCTCTCACTGCTTGGCTTCTATCGGGTATTTGAACGCGCGGTTTCCGTGCTGGGGAACGTCTGTTTGTCGCTGTTCCTAGCCATGGCACTGATGAGCCTCAAACTGTGGGAACTGGCATCACTGGCGTTGCCGATGCTGGCAATTCTGACGGTGCAAACCATCTTTATGGCGTTGTATGCGATTTTCGTGACTTACCGCTTAATGGGGAAGAACTACGATGCGGCGGTACTCGCTGCGGGGCATTGTGGTTTTGGCCTGGGGGCTACGCCTACGGCGATCGCCAATATGCAGGCGATTACTGAGCGTTTTGGCCCGTCGCACATGGCATTTTTGGTGGTACCGATGGTCGGCGCGTTCTTTATTGATATCGTCAACGCGCTGGTCATCAAGATGTATCTGATGCTGCCAATCTTTGGCTAAGCTATCAGGCATTTGAATAACGTTCCGTTTCAGGCATCCAGCGTTCAATGAGCGCGGTTGCCTGTTCCGGATAGCGTTCATGAATATGGCGCGCAAGGCGCTGTACTTCCGGGATCATCGCCTGGTCGCGCAATAGATCTGCTACTTTAAACTCGGCACTTCCCGTTTGGCGCGTTCCGAGTAATTCCCCCGGACCACGAATTTCTAAATCTTTCTGAGCAATCACGAAGCCATCATTGCTATCACGCAGTACCTGTAAACGTAGTTGTGCGGTTTTCGACAGTGGCGACTTGTAAAGCAACACACAATGAGATGCAACCGCCCCACGACCCACACGGCCACGAAGCTGGTGGAGTTGCGCAAGACCCAGACGCTCAGGGTTTTCAATAATCATCAGGCTGGCATTCGGTACATCAACACCAACTTCAATAACTGTTGTCGCAACCAGCAGATGAATTGAGCCTTCTTTGAAAGCCTGCATCACAGCCTGCTTTTCCTGCGGCTTCATACGGCCATGAACCAGGCCGACATTCAGATTCGGCAGGGCGATTTTTAGCTCATCCCACGTGACTTCCGCGGCCTGGGCTTCGAGCAGCTCTGATTCTTCAATCAACGTACAAACCCAGTACGCCTGACGGCCTTCATCACTGCAAGCTCCACGCACCCGGTCGATAATATCGTTGCGGCGGGTATCAGGGATCGCGACGGTTGTTACCGGAGTTCGTCCAGGTGGGAGCTCGTCGATTGTAGATGTATCCAGATCGGCATAAGCCGTCATGGCCAGCGTGCGCGGAATTGGCGTTGCAGTCATGATTAACTGATGCGGGTGGAAACCTTGAATTTGGCCTTTCTCCCATAGTGCCAGCCGCTGGTGAACACCAAAGCGATGCTGTTCATCGATAATGACCAGCGCTAATTGCGAGAACTGCACCTGTTCCTGGAAGATGGCGTGTGTTCCCACCACCATCGACACCTGACCGCTGGCGATCGCGTCCTGTTGAGCGATACGCGCTTTGCCTTTTTGCTTACCAGCAAGCCAGCCCACTTCAATGCCCAGCGGCGCAAACCACTGGCGGAAGTTATTAGCGTGCTGCTCGGCGAGCAATTCGGTTGGAGCCATCAGGCCCACTTGTTTACCATGCGCAATCGCACGCAGCGCGGCGAGTGCGGCAACCAACGTTTTACCTGACCCCACATCACCTTGTACCAGGCGCATCATCGGGACATCCAGCGCCAAATCGTGCTCGATTTCCGCTACGACTCGTTCCTGCGCGCCGGTTGGTTTAAACGGCAGGGCGGCTAGCAGGCGGTTTTTTAAATCGTCATGATCATGCAAAGGCAGCGCATGATAACGCTGAGCACCAGCACGCAGCGCGAGCATGCTCAGGTTATGTGCCAGTAATTCTTCGAGAATTAAGCGCTGTTGAGCCGGGTGTTTTCCCGTCTCCAGATCGGTGAGCTGCATTGATGGCGGTGGACGATGTAGAGTGCGCAACGCTTCTGGCAAGCTCATCATTCCCTTGCTCAAATCAGCCGGGAGCAATTCTGCAATGGCGCAGGTATCGAGCAATTCCAGAGCCTGATCGGTCAGCTTGCGCAATGTAGCCTGGCGAATACCTTCGGTTGTCGGGTAAACCGGCGTCAGCGTTTCCTGTAATTCTGGCGTACTGAGGTCGCCCTGAACGCGGTATTCAGGATGAATCATTTCTG
Organism: Buttiauxella cochleicola; assembly: GCF_021283185.1. NCBI lineage: Bacteria > Pseudomonadati > Pseudomonadota > Gammaproteobacteria > Enterobacterales > Enterobacteriaceae > Buttiauxella > Buttiauxella cochleicola. Next base: position 99,242 of record NZ_JAJSOS010000014.1, on the reverse strand, counting down.
CGCCGTGCGTGCCGCGTTTTGCTTCGCCATAGGCAAGCACGCGTTTACCGGTCGCGAGGCTGTTTTTCATTGCTGCGTTGAAGTTGAAAAAACGCATCGTCAGGATGCCGGTACCGTCAGAAATCTGGCAGGTCATCATACGGCGGCGGCCAAAACTGATATTGCAGTTCAGCACTTCACCTTCCACCGTGGCGTAAACGCCTGGCAGCAGGTCATTGATAGGGTAGAGATGGGTACGGTCTTCGTAGCGAAGCGGCAGGTGGAGCAGAAGATCCTGAATGGTGTACAGGCCAATTTTGGCCAGTTTGCCGCTCTGGCTGGCGCCGACTCCGGCAAGCGTGCTTAACGGTATGGCATCCAGCAAACGGCCTTTCATCCAGCTACTCCGCAGATTGCATTGTGGCCCACCATGCGGCATCAGCTTCTATCTCACCTTGCTGATTCACATGTGGGTAGGGCAAACCTTTACGGCGGGAAACTCGCGCCAGTACAGGGTAGCCGCCTTCAAACAGCAGGCGCTGTTGTTCGGATTCCGGCAGGGTGCTGTTTTCGCGCTGGTACATCCCGGCATTCTGGCGCTGGCGCTGTGCCTCATAAAGAATAAGTGCGGAAGCTACGGACACATTGAGCGATTGCACCATCCCGATCATCGGAATAATGATGTCCTGGTCTGCCAGTGCTAGAGCTTCCTGGGTGATACCGGTTTTTTCCTGTCCCATCAAAATACAGGTCGGACGGGTGTAATCAATTTCGCGGAAATCGACGGCTTTATCAGAAAGGTTGGTGGCGAGGATTTGCATCCCGCTGCTTTTTAGATAGCCAACTGCTTCGCCAATATCGCGGTGCGTTTTAACTTCAACCCAGGAATTACTTCCCGCAGCAGAAGAGGCCATGGTGCGCATTCGGTTACCCGGCCAGACTGCGTGAACTTCATGTACACCCACGGCATCTGCGGTGCGAATAATCGCCGAGACGTTATGAGGTTTATGGACTTGCTCCATGCAGACGGTCAGATCAGGTTGACGCCTGGCGAGCATCTCGCAAATACGCGCATAACGTTGAGGATTCATAACACTAGTTTCGGTTGCGGGTAACTTTGATCACATCCGGCATCACGCGGATTTTGCGCATAATATTAGCCAGATGAACACGATCGCGGGCAGACATACGGATAAACGCACTATAGACGCGACCATCTTTTTCTTCGGTATTCAGGCTGTGGATATTCGAGCCTGCTGTGTTGATAGCAGCCGTCAGATTTGCCAGCGCACCCTGATGGTTGAACATATCTACTTTGATTTCAGTGAGGAACTCTTGCTCAGTTTCCTTATCCCATTCCACCGCCATAAATTTCTCGGCTTCTTTCTGGTAGCCACGAATATTCCGGCAAGACTCATGGTGGATAACCAACCCTTTACCAGGGCTAACGTGAGCTACTATCGGGTCGCCAGGAATTGGGCGGCAACACTTAGCAAAAGTAATCAGCACGCCGTCTGCACCTTTGATAGGCAGATGGCTATGCGGCAGAGCATTCGCCTGTAAAGACGCTTGTGATTCACCTTGCAGGTTTTTCGCGACAACTACACTCATAGCGTTACCCAAGCCAATTTCAGCCAGCAAATCATCAAGCGTGGCGAGTTTCATGCGCTCAAGCTCTCGTTGAATATTTTCTGGCGGAACTTCGGCAAGCTTGCGGCTACCACCTAACGCATGGTTAAGCAGGCGGCGCCCGAGGCTAACAGAGTCATCACGTTTAAGGTTTTTCAGCATCTGGCGAATTTTGGCGCGGGCTTTAGAGCTCACAACGAAATTCAACCATGCGGCATTCGGGCGAGCGCCCGGTGCGGTAATGATTTCGATTGTCTGGCCGCTACTGAGCGACTGAGACAGCGGATAGGGTTGTCTGTCGACACGAGCACCAACGCATGCGTGGCCGATATCGGTATGTACGGCATAGGCGAAATCGACAGGTGTCGCACCAGCCGGCAATTCGACAATGCGCCCTTCCGGGGTGAAAACGTAAATCTCATCCGGGAACAGATCGGATTTTACGCTCTCGATAAATTCAAATGAGCTACCGGCGCTTTGCTGGAGCTCCAGCAAGCTCTGCATCCAGCGTTGGGCACGGATTTGCGCGGTAGTACCACTCTCACCTTGCTCTTTATAAGCCCAGTGAGCAGCAACACCCATTTCTGCCATCTGGTCCATATCTTCAGTACGGATTTGCACTTCAACCGGCACACCGTGTGGGCCAATCATTGAAGTATGCAGTGACTGATATCCGTTCGCTTTTGGAATGGCGATATAGTCTTTAACCCGGCCCGGACGTGGCTTGTATAGGCTATGCATCTGCCCAAGAACGCGGTAACAGGTATCCATGTCGTGAACAATTACGCGGAAGGCGTAAATATCCATAATCGAGTGGAAACGCTGCTCTTTGAGCGTCATTTTGCAGTAAATGGAATAAAGGTGTTTTTCGCGACCGCTGACGCGGCACGGAATACCGGCTTCTTGCAAACGACCATCGATTTCAGAGAGGATTTTTTGAATCATCTCTTTGCGGTTACCGCGTGCCGCTTTAACCACTTCTTTAATGACGCGGTAACGGTTCGGGTATAGCGCTTCAAAGCCCAGCTCTTCCAACTCGGTTTTCAGATGATGAATACCAAGACGGTGTGCCAGAGGGCTGTAAATTTCGAGGGTTTCGCGAGCAATGCGGCGACGCTTATCAGGGCGCAAAGCCCCGAGAGTGCGCATGTTATGCGTACGGTCGGCGAGTTTGATCAGAATGACGCGGATGTCTTGCACCATCGCCATGATCATTTTGCGGAAGTTTTCAGCCTGAGCTTCTTTCTTATCGCGGAATTTCAGCTTGTCGAGCTTAGATACCCCTTCCACCAGTTCGGCAACGCTTTTGCCAAACAGTTGTTCCATATCCTGGTAGGTGGCAGGGGTGTCTTCGATCACATCATGCAATAGTGCAGCCATTAACGTTTCATAGTCGAGTTTCATCTCGGCCAGAATGCAGGCTACAGCTACGGGATGGGTGATATAGGGTTCACCGCTTGAACGTGCTTGTCCCTCGTGAGCATCACGCGCAACAAGGTATGCTTGCCGAAGTCGCTTTATCTGCTCCTCGGGCAAGTATGGTTGAATCAGTTGATTCAGGCTTTCAAACAGATACAAGGGCTACCCGCAGGCTAATTAACGACGACCTTCAGCAATAGCGGTAACAGCCTGCAGTTCTGCGGCTTCCTGCTCTTGCTGTTCCTGGCGATCACGAACATCGAGAATCTGGTTAGTGATCAACCCTTCTTCGATTTCGCGCAGTGCGATTACAGTCGTTTTATCGTTTTCTTCAGGCACTAGTGGATCTTTACCACCAGTTTGCATCTGACGAGCGCGACGTGCGGCGACCAGAACCAGGTCAAAACGGTTACCAATTTTCTCAACAGCGTCCTGAACAGTTACGCGTGCCATAATTAAAATGCTCCACAGATGAAGAAATGACTGGGCATGATACTGAAACTGGGCTCAGTCTGCCAATAGTTTGCTGATTAAAGCGTCATGTCGCGCTTTTTGGCGACCCATTCGTAGACGCTCGGCACGAATGATAATTTTTAAATCTGACAGTGCGGTGTCAAAATCGTCGTTGACGATTAAATAGTCATATTCAGCGTAATGGCTCATTTCTGCAACAGCCTGCTCCATTCGCTTCGTAATAACTTCTTCACTGTCTTGCCCACGGCCACGTAAGCGACGGTCTAACTCGTCTTTCGACGGTGGCAGAATAAAAATACTGCGGGCTTGCGGCATTTTCTCACGAATCTGCTTGGCACCTTGCCAATCGATATCCAGAAAAACATCTACACCTGTTGCCAAAACTTGCTCAATGGCATGGCGTGAAGTGCCGTAGTAATTACCAAACACTTCCGCGTGTTCAAGGAACGCGTCTTCAGCAATCATCTGCTTAAACTCTTCCTTTTCCACAAAGAAATAGTGCTCGCCATGTTTCTCTCCCGGACGAATACCACGAGTGGTATGGGAGATAGAAACTTGCGTGTCATACAGCGGTTGTGTCTTTAACAAAGCCTGGATGAGGCTGGATTTCCCCGCGCCACTTGGGGCGGAAACGATATAAAGCGTGCCTTGAGCCATGAGTTCTAACTTATTCGGTAAGCATAAAAAGAAGTGCGTATACGGGCCTATTATACACGCCGTCTACGTGTCACGGAGAATTTGTCGCACTCCCCAGCAATATTTCTGCCATTTTGCGCAAGGATTTCCAAAAAACATGCCGTATTACTGCAACACATTAAAAACCTCTGAAAGCCCCTCGCATCCTTTTTAAAACCCAATCGCACAGCTTGTTTTTGAGCGTTATATCTCTCTTTGCTTTTACGCGGAGGGTCATATGAGGTGGATAACAAAGTTTATCGGGTTGCTGGGGATGTTCAGCGCAATGGCGTCAGCATCATGTCCGGTCTGGTCCTCTGAGCAAGCCCAGCAGGAGATGGCGACATTGAAAGAAAAGCTTGGGGAATGGGATCAAGCCTATTATCAACAAGGTGTTAGTATCGTCAGTGATGCTACATACGATGGCCTACGTAACCAGTTCAATAATTGGCAGCGGTGCTTTAGCCCAACAGAAGAACCTCAACAGCCTGGATTATTCACGCACGGCAAAGCGCTTCATCCCGTTGCTCATACTGGCGTTAAAAAACTTCCCGACAGAGCAGCCGTTGCGTTGTGGGTAAAAGGCAAAACCGATCTCTGGGTACAGCCGAAAGTGGATGGTGTGGCAGTGACATTGGTTTATCGCCAGGGTCGCCTCGTTCAACTTCTGAGCCGGGGTGATGGTGAAAAAGGGCAGGATTGGACAGTAAAAGCCAAAATGATTCCTGACATCCCTCAAACCCTTATCGGCCCACTTGCCAATAGTGTGCTGCAGGGTGAGATCTTCTGGAAAAGAGATAATCACGTACAGAAAACAATGGGCAGCATTAACGCCCGAGGAAAAACTGCTGGCGCTATGATGCGCAAGGGTGACCCTGCTTTACTCAAAGAGTTGGGGATCTTTATATGGGCCTGGCCCGACGGGCCAACGCAAATGAACCAGAAAATGGAAGTACTTGCTCAGGCTCAGGCCGGTTTCCCGCTGACTAAAACCTGGTCAAAGTCCGTTAATTCTATGGATGAGATATCGAAGCTGCGCGAGTCATGGTTTACGACCCCATTACCCTTTGTGACAGATGGCGTGGTTGTCCGAGAAGGGGTTGAACCAACGGGAAAGTACTGGGCTCCGGGAAAGGCTGCATGGGTAGTTGCATGGAAATATCCACCATTACAGCAAGTTGCTGAAGTTAAAAGCGTTCAGTTTGCTGTGGGGCGTACGGGCAAAGTCTCCGTTGTACTTAATCTGCATCCCTTACAAATTGATGATAAACACGTTAAACGAGTAAATATCGGTTCAGTTAGAAAATGGCAGACGTTGGATATTGTCGCAGGCGATCAGATAATGGTGAGCCTTGCCGGGCAGGGAATTCCTCGTTTTGACGAGGTTGTGTGGCGAGTTAATCCGCGTAATAAACCGCAACCACCATCCGAACAAAAGAACACGACGCTGAGCTGCCTCTATTTTGAGAGCAGGTGCCGTGAGCAGTTTATTGCTCGTCTTACGTGGTTAAGCTCTCCAGAAATACTGAATATCAACGGGGTTAGTGTGCGTTCCTGGCAGCAGTTCCAACAAAATCTCAACCTGGAACATATCTTTTCCTGGTTGGCAGTCACTCAGAATGATTTGTCTCAGATTGGTAATGTGTCTGTGGCCAGAACGGCACATTTATGGCAGCAATTCTCGCAAGCCCGACAGCAACCATTCAGGCAGTGGCTGCTGGCATTTGGCTTGCCACTACCAAGAGCAGTACTCACCACAATGCCCGATTCACAATGGTCACATTTGGTTGCCAGGGATGAGCTTAGTTGGCAAAAGCTGCCGGGAGTCGGTTCCATAAGGGCAAAAAAGCTGGTGGAGTTTGTGAATCATCCCCAAATAGCTGCGCTAGCGGCTTTTCTGGCACAGCAAGGAATTCGGGGATTTATTGATCAGTGATCTGCATGTTTGTAGTGGAACACAGGCAATCCAAGGCGCAGACGTAATGCCAGCAAACGTGCCGTGAATCCGAAGATAAGTGTGGAAATGATCACCACGTCCTGGTTCGAAACATAGTGCTGCAAAACGATATAGAGCACTGCTGAGGCGAATGCTATGCCAGCATATAGTTCCTTTTGGAAAACCAGTGGGATACGTTTACAGAACATATCACGCAGGACACCACCAAATACGCCGGTCACTACGGCTGCAATAATGGCGATGATTGGGCCTTCACCCATATCCAATGCGATTTGTGCACCGATGATAGAGAAAACAACCAACCCAAGTGCGTCGAGAACCAGGAAAAGACGACGCAGATGAGGCATCACAGGAGCAAACACCGTGGTGAGTACAGCTGCAACGGCCACAATCACGACGTATTCAGGGTGTTTCACCCAGCCTAACGGGTAGTGCCCAAGCAGAATGTCACGCACAGACCCACCACCAAGTGCAGTAGCCGTCGCAATAATGATGACACCGAAAGTATCCATGCGTCGGCGGCCTGCTGCGAGTGCGCCGGTCATTGCCTCGGCGGTAATCCCGACCAAATAAAGAATGTGTAATAGCATTGATACCTCCAGTGGAAACGCTGAGAGGGTAACGTTTTGTGAACAATGTCACGATTGAGTTTTTTTAAAGCGAAGCGGTTTTGATTACATTTACTAATGCATAAATGTTTCTTATAGCAGAAAGGTAGGGGTTTTCTGTGCTTTATCTATGTGAAGTGGATTACTTAAATTGATGCTTAAGGTTGCCTGGATGGTAAAAGCCCGCATAGTGCGGGCTTAGAAAGGCAATGTGAACATCACTCGATGTTCTGGATCTGCTCACGCATCTGTTCAATCAGCACTTTCAATTCAATCGCTGAATTGGTGACATCTGAATTGATAGATTTTGATGCCAGAGTATTCGACTCGCGGTTGAATTCTTGCATCATAAAGTCGAGGCGACGGCCAACAGCTTCTTTTTTCTTAAGAATGTTGTATGTCTCTTTGACGTGCGCTTCCAGGCGATCCAGCTCTTCAGCAACGTCGACACGCTGAGCCATCAGCACAAGTTCTTGCTCCAGACGGTTATTCTCAAGCTGAACTTGTGCATCTTCCAGTTTTGCCACCAGGCGTTCACGCTGCCATTTTAAAACTTCAGGCATCTGTGCACGAACATTGACGACCTCAGCGCTCACGCCTTGCAGGCGTTGCTCAATCATCGCCTTCAGAGCTTCGCCTTCGGTTTCACGAGCAATAATGAAGTCATCCAGTGCGCCATCAAGGGCTGCAAGAATTTCAGCGGTGATGGCATCAAGATCTTGTTCCTGAGCCGACATCACGCCTGGCCAGCGCAGAATATCAACCGGATTGATTTCGCCTTCGTCACTCTGCATTTTCACCCAGTTAGCTGCTTCAACTAGCTGTTTAGCCAGTTTTTCATTGAGCAGCAAAGAGCTTTGAGAGCGAGCATCAGGTTCGAAACGCAGGTTACATTCGATTTTTCCACGCGTTAAGCGGGTGCGGATACGCTCGCGAGCCACTGGTTCGAGGCTGCGGAACTGTTCCGGCATACGAATATAAGTTTCGAGATAGCGTTGGTTTACCGAACGTAACTCCCAGGAGGCGCTGCCCCATTCGCCTTTTACTTCACGTCGGGCATAGGCGGTCATACTGCGGATCATATTTCGTAACCGTATTGCGTAATAGATGTGGGGATTATAGCCATGCCTGGACTTCCAGGATAGGAATAAGCGAGTGAAGTCCGTATAATGCGCAGCCACATTCGTTTTAGCCCGGAGATAACCCATGCGTCCATCAGGTCGTAGCGCCGAACAAGTGCGTCCAGTCACCCTGACTCGTAATTACACCAAACACGCAGAAGGCTCCGTGCTGGTCGAGTTCGGCGACACTAAAGTACTTTGCACCGCCACTGTTGAAGAAGGCGTTCCGCGTTTTCTGAAAGGCCAGGGCCAGGGCTGGATCACAGCAGAATACGGGATGCTGCCTCGTGCAACGCATACTCGTAACTTCCGTGAAGCAGCAAAAGGTAAGCAAGGCGGTCGTACTCTTGAAATTCAGCGTCTGATTGCTCGCTCGCTTCGCGCAGCAGTCGATTTGAAAGTTCTGGGTGAATACACCATTACGCTGGACTGTGATGTTCTGCAGGCTGACGGTGGTACTCGTACAGCTTCAATCACTGGTGCTTGTGTTGCTCTGGCTGATGCACTGAACAAGCTGGTGGCCGCAGGTAAATTAAAAACCAACCCGATGAAAGGGATGGTAGCTGCAGTATCAGTTGGTATCGTTAATGGTGCTGCTGTTTGCGATCTGGAATATGTTGAAGATTCTGCCGCAGAAACCGACATGAACGTCGTGATGATGGAAGATGGCCGTATGATTGAGGTTCAGGGCACCGCTGAAGGCGAGCCGTTCACCCATGAAGAGCTACTGGCGCTACTGGCGCTGGCACGAGGGGGAATTGAATCTATCGTAACGGCGCAGAAGGCGGCGTTAGAAAATTGATTTTAGGCGACTCTGAGAGTCGCCTTTTTTTTGTCTTAATTACTGAGGAGCCAATCCATGAAACCGTATCAGCGCCAGTTTATTGAGTTTGCGCTTAACAAGCAGGTACTTAAGTTTGGCGAATTCACGCTGAAATCCGGGCGTACCAGCCCTTATTTCTTCAATGCCGGGCTGTTCAATACCGGGCGCGACCTGGCTCTATTGGGACGTTTTTACGCTGCCGCGTTAGTGGATTCCGGAATTGAGTTTGATTTGCTGTTTGGGCCGGCTTACAAAGGGATTCCAATCGCGACGACTACCGCCGTTGCGTTGGCCGAACATCATGAGCTTGATCTGCCATATTGCTTTAATCGCAAAGAAGCCAAAGACCATGGTGAAGGTGGCAATCTGGTTGGTAGCGCGCTGCAAGGGCGTGTAATGCTGGTGGATGATGTAATCACCGCAGGTACCGCAATCCGTGAGTCCATGGAAATTATTGCCGCTAATAATGCATCACTGGCTGGCGTGCTAATTTCTCTGGACCGCCAGGAACGTGGCCGTGGTGAGATATCAGCGATTCAGGAAGTTGAGCGTGATTACCAGTGCAAAGTGATTTCAATCATCACTCTGAAAGACTTGGTTGAATACCTTGAAGAAAAACCTGAGATGGCTGTGCATTTAGCGGCTGTGCAGGAATACCGTACTCAGTACGGTGTGTAAGAAAAAGGGCCTTTAAAAGGCCCTTTTCAATTACTGAAGCTGGGAGGCAACCAGTGGCCATCGGGTATCAAAATCATCGGTAGGTAGATAGCGGAATTCGCTACGTACAAAACGCGACAATGTCCCTTCGCAAAATGCCAGAAGTTGGCTTGCCAGCAGCGATTCATCGGTAACAAACCCTTCGCCTTCACGCATCTTCTTTTCTCGCATCACCTGACGCAATTGTACTTCAATACGTTCAAAGAGCTGGTTGATGCGGCCTTGCAGGCGGTCTTGTTCAAACATCAGCGCATGGCCGGTGAGAATACGTGTAAGTCCAGGGTTGCGTTCGCCAAACCCGAGAATCAGTAGAACAATCAAACGTAACCGAGAGTGTGTGTCTTTCTCATCTTTCAAAATGAGATTGATACGGGTAATTAGGCTGTCTTCAATAAACTCGATAAGACTATCGAACATTTTCGTTTTACTAGGAAAATGTCGATAAAGTGCAGCTTCGGAAACGCCAACAGCCGCCGCGAGCTTGGCAGTTGTGATTCGTTGGCTTCCATCACTGGATTCAAGCATTTGGGCCAGAGACTGAAGTATTTCTTCGCGACGATTCCGTTTCGCGGTTTGTTTTTCTGCCATGTTCTAAAATACCCCTGAAATAACACACTTGTCAGGCAAGTAGCCACACAGCGCTCGCAAACTTAAAGTTTGCGGTTTTTTCACATTTTTTACGCTGTGGGGTTACGTTTATAAACGAAGTTACTGGCGACCAGAATGGCCGAAACCGCCTTCGCCTCGGTCACTAGAGTCGAAATCTTCTACCAAATTGAATTCAGCCTGAACGACAGGCACAAACACCATTTGTGCAATGCGTTCGCCGGGTTCGATGGTGAAGTGGTCTTGTCCACGGTTCCACACGGAAACCATTAACTGACCCTGGTAATCGGAGTCTATCAGCCCGACAAGGTTGCCTAACACTACGCCATGCTTATGACCAAGTCCTGAACGAGGCAGAATGACTGCCGCCAGAGATGGATCGGCGATATGGATAGCCAGCCCGGTTGGAATAAGCTTGGTGACACCAGGAGCAAGCTCTACGGCCTCATCCAGACAGGCACGTAGGTCAAGACCTGCGGAGCCGGAAGTTGCATAAGTCGGCAGTGGGAACTGTTGGCCAACGCGTGGGTCCAGAATCTTAACGTCGATTTTTTTCATCATAACGGGTAACTATCTCGTTCAGTAAAAGATGGCCAAGGAGTTCCTTACGCTCAAGAGGTAAGACTTTATCTCCATCCTGCCAGAAAAGGTGCAATGCATTGTTTTCGCTGTTAAATCCCTGACCTTCTTGTGAAACATCGTTCGCACAAATCAGATCGAGGTTTTTACTCACGCGTTTTTGCCTGGCGTATTCTTCCACATTATTTGTTTCGGCGGCAAACCCAACAACATAAGGACGATGAGTTAAAAGTGCTGCGACACCGGCGACAATATCCGGGTTTTTTATCATTTTTATTGTGATTTCATCGCCTTGCTTTTTGATTTTTTCTTCAGCAACGGCGGCGGCACGATAGTCTGCAACAGCCGCACAGCCAACAAAAATTTGCTGCCCCTGGACATGTTGTTGAACCGTGGCTTCCATTTCGAGGGCCGTGGTGACATCAATGCGTTTTACCCATGGTGGAGTTGGCAAAGAAACAGGGCCGGAAATTAATGTCACATTTGCACCACGTGCAGCAGCAGCAGCTGCAATTGCGTAGCCCATTTTCCCTGAGCTATCGTTGGTGATGTAACGCACCGGGTCCAGGCGTTCACGAGTTGGGCCTGCGGTAATCATGACATTAAGATGTTGCAGATCTTTGATGACAGTAAAATGTTGCGCTGCCATCTCAACAATCGCTAAGGGGTCAAGCATACGGCCAGGACCTATATCGCCACAGGCCTGGCTGCCGCTATCGGGCCCCCAGATCAATAGGCCGCGCGTAGATAAAACCTCAAGATTGTGCTGAGTTGCTGTTGCCCGATACATTTGTTGGTTCATGGCTGGCAAAACGGCAACGGGTGCGGGTGTCGCAAGGCAAATCGTGCTCACCAGGTCATTTGCCATCCCTGCGGTAATGCGGGCAATTAAATCAGCTGTCGCCGGCGCAAGAATAACTAAATCAGCCCATTTGCCTAATTCGATATGCCCCATAGCCGCTTCTGCTGCGGGATCTAACAAGCTATCTGACACAGGATAACCTGACACGGCTTGTAAACTCAGTGGCGTAATAAAGGCTTTGGCGGCCTCAGTCATTACTACCCGCACCTCAGCGCCGCGTTCGCGCAGACGGCGTACCAGTTCTGGCGTTTTGTAAGCAGCGATACCACCACTCACACCCAGAACAATTTTTTTGCCAGCAAGCCCAATCATGATTTTTCCACCAGAAGTCACAGTCATCTGAATATTTTACCACACTCATTCGGTATCGACTTTTTGCAGTTTGCGAGACATCCCGCATGGAGAATATCTGCGTGTCGTATGCGTTGCTTGAGTTGTGCTAAATAGTGATAACGAAGGGCAGGGAGGTTCTGATGGATGAGTCATTGAGGCAAGACAAAGCGGATATGCCGCGGGAAAAGCTTTTAAAGTTTGGGGCTAGCGCATTATCTGATGTGGAGTTACTGGCGCTTTTCTTACGCACTGGATGCAGGAATATGAATGTCATGGCATTTGCGCAAAGCTTGCTACATCAGTTTGGCTCGTTAAGTCGGCTGCTGTCGGCTGATTATTCGCAATTCAAAGATGTGAAAGGTATTGGGAGCGCGAAATACACCCAGTTGAATGCCATTGCTGAGCTTGCGAGGCGTTATTACTATTCTCGTGGTGTTGAGGAATTAACGCTCAAGGGGCCTGATTCCGTAAGGGATTTCATCCAAAGCCAACTGACCACAGCAGAGCGTGAGATCTTTATGGTTATTTTTTTAGATAATCAGCATCGGGTGATTAAACATTGCCCTATGTTTTCGGGAACATTGAACCATGTTGAGGTTCATCCGAGAGAAATTGTGCGTGAAGCGATGAAATCCAATGCAGCGGCGCTAATACTCGCGCATAATCACCCGTCTGGTCGAGCAGAACCGAGTAAAGCTGATCGTGTTATTACTGAACGTATCGTAAAAGCTTGCCTGTTTATGGAAATTCGAGTGCTCGATCATCTTGTTATTGGCCGTGGAGAGTACGTTTCTTTTGCCGAACGTGGGTGGATTTAAGACGAATTGCGCGATCCTTGGGGATCTTTGTCTGTTCGGGACTTGAGCACATGCGTTAGGCAGCGTATACTACGCCACCTTTGAGAATCTCGGGTTTTGGCATTATGCGCCTGGCACTGTGGTTCACATTGAACCGCCAGGGACCAGGCTTGCGGCCTGACGAGGCGCCATAACCCTATACGAAGCTCGAGCTAATTTGATTTTTGGAGAATAGACATGTCCCGAGTCTGCCAAGTTACTGGCAAGCGTCCGGTGACCGGTAATAACCGTTCCCACGCAATGAACGCGACCAAACGCCGTTTCCTGCCGAACCTGCACTCTCACCGTTTTTGGGTTGAGAGCGAGAAGCGTTTTGTCACACTGCGTGTATCTGCTAAAGGTATGCGTGTAATTGATAAGAAGGGTATCGAAACGGTCTTGGCCGATATGCGTACCCGTGGCGAGAAGTACTAAGAGGAACTAAGTCATGGCTAAAGGTGTTCGCGAGAAGATCAAGCTGGTTTCTTCTGCTGGTACTGGTCACTTCTATACCACCACGAAGAACAAGCGTACTAAGCCGGAAAAATTGGAATTGAAAAAATTCGATCCAGTTGTCCGTCAACACGTACTGTACAAAGAAGCTAAAATTAAATAATTTTAGTATCTTTGATGAAAACCTCGCTTCGGCGGGGTTTTTTTGTTTTAGGACTTTGAGTGTGGAGGATTGATGCCTGAGTTACCTGAAGTAGAAACCAGCCGACGTGGTATAGAGCCGCATCTGGTTGGTGAAACCATCTTGCATGCTGTCGTGCGTAATGGTCGACTGCGTTGGCCTGTCTCCGATGAAATCCATGCTCTGAGTGATAAACCCGTTTTAAGTGTGCAGCGTCGCGCTAAGTACCTGCTGCTCGAACTTCCCGATGGCTGGATTATTATCCATCTTGGCATGTCGGGTAGCCTGCGCATTCTTCCTGAAGATTATCCCGCTGAAAAACATGACCATGTCGATTTGGTGATGAGCAATGGCAAAGTCCTGCGTTATACCGATCCGCGCCGTTTCGGTGCATGGCTGTGGGCGAAGGAGCTGGAAGGTAGCAATGTGCTGGCGCATCTTGGCCCAGAACCACTGAGCGACGAGTTTTCGGCTGATTATCTGCGTGAAAAATCCGCGAAAAAGAAAATCGCCATTAAGCCGTGGCTAATGGATAACAAGCTGGTGGTGGGAGTGGGTAACATTTACGCCAGTGAATCGCTGTTTGCTGCGGGGATCCATCCGGACAGAGCTGCGCAGTCATTGTCTCAAATAGAATGTGATTTACTGGTTAAAACGATAAAAACGGTGCTGCTTCGTTCGATAGAACAAGGTGGGACGACGCTAAAAGATTTTCTTCAGTCTGATGGTAAGCCGGGGTATTTCGCTCAGGAATTACAGGTTTACGGACGGGCAGGTGAACCATGCAGGGTTTGTGGTGCGCCAATTATTATCAGCAAGCATGGGCAGCGCAGTACTTTTTATTGCCGCCATTGCCAAAATTAATTATCCCCATCATCCTTCAAGCCGCAGGGGTGTTTGCTGCGCTCGCTAACCCCAGTCACTTACTAGAGTAAGTGACTGGGGATTAGCTTCCTTGCCGCCTACCTGCAACTCGAATGCTATTGGGGCTGGTTCATTTTTTTCAGTAACGCTTTGCAAACTGCTTTCGGCAGGAAATGAGCGACATCACCATGATGGCGGGCGACTTCTTTTACCAGCGATGAAGAGACAAAAGACCACTCTTTCGAGGGCATCAGGAATACGCTTTCAAGCTCTGGCATTAAATGACGGTTCATATGAGCCAGCTGCATCTCATATTCAAAATCTGCTGCTGTGCGTAGCCCGCGGACCAGGACATTCGCCTGCTGGGTCTTCGCAAAATTCGCCATCAGGTCGCTAAATCCGACAACTTCTACATTAGGCAAATGCGCCGTAACCCCCTGAGCGAGCTGAACTCTTTCTTCCAGTGTGAAGAGGGTTTTTTTATGCGGGCTGTTAGCGATAGCCAGAATTAAGGTATCGAACATCATCGCACCGCGAGTCACTATGTCCAGATGACCATTGGTAATGGGATCAAATGTGCCTGGGTAAATCGCTCGGGTGGTCATAGTGGTTTGTTTTCCGTGTAGCTTTGATTCAGTGCCCAGAGTTCAGCGTACTTGTTAAACGTATATTGTGCATTGACGACCGCAAGTAACCAGCCCTGCTTCCCATCGAGAAAACCAGCACGTAACAACAGAGTTTTACAAAATGCCCCGAAGGTGTGACCGAAAATACCTGCAATGGAGACTCGTTTGCCGCGTTGATGACGCTCTTGCGCCCACGCGGTCGCATAATTTAACTGTTTGCGTTGGAAGCTTGCGAAATCACGGCAGGTCAAATGGAGCAAATCCCCTTTAAGTGGGACAACTTTTGCTCCGGGTGCTTCGAGAGATTCATGAACCTGATTGTCATTATAGCTATAGCGCGAACGGGCATAGAGGCGAGTCACACGATCGGGATACCAGCCGCTGTGGCGCATAAAGCGCCCGAGGAACAGGTTGCGGCGTGCAATGCTGTAAACAGTATCTGGCTGAGGGTTTTCTAGTACCGCTTGGAGTGTGCTGGCCAGTTCGGGTGTGACGCGCTCATCGGTATCGATCATCAAAATATAATCGTGGCTGGCGTAGCTCTGTGCGAGCTGACGTTGTTTGCCAAAACCCTGCCAGTCTTCATTAATGAAAACCTTTGCACCTGCCTGAAGGGCTATCTCGACGGTAGAATCGGTACTTCCTGAATCCAGTAACACCACCTCATCTGCCCAGGAGACTGAAGCCAGGCATTCTGGCAATACGTCTGCCGCATTTTTAGCGATCATCACGACGGACAAACGATTGGGCATTAATGGCTCCGTTGTGGCAGATACGGTTGCAGTAATTGTAGCAAGCGCTGCAGTGCGCCTTGATTCTGGTGAAGCACTTCAACTGCATGGCGACCGTAGTAAAGACGATAATCTTCATCAGTCAGCAACGTGGTGATTTCATTGACCAGTGAGTTGGCATCGGTGACGGTAATCAGCCCATCAGCATTCTGCAATCTGGCGCATATATCTTTGAAATTGAAGGTGTGCGGGCCCATTAAGACCGGAATTGCATGAGCAGAAGGTTCCAGCGGATTATGGCCTCCACGCTCAACCAGGCTGCCACCAACAAAGGCGAGATCGGCAATCCCGTACAGCATCATCAGTTCACCCATCGTATCGCCAATCACCACTTGCGTGCTGTTGGACGGTTTTTCTCCGCTGCTGCGCATGATGTAACTGAAACCAGCTTTCTGAGCCATATCCCGTGCGTCTTTAAAACGTTCCGGGTGGCGTGGGACAAGAATGAGTAATAAATCAGGGAATTTGGCCAGCAACTGGCGGTGCGCATCAAGAATAATGCTCTCTTCGCCATCATGGGTGCTGGTAGCAATCCAGACTTTGCGATGTGGAGCCCATTGGCGGCGTAGCGTAATCGCGCGTGCGGCAAGCTCTGGAGTCACAGAGATATCAAATTTCAGGCTGCCGGTAACAGTCAGTTGCGAGCGTTTCAATCCTAGTTCGATGAAACGGCCGCCATCTTCTTCATTTTGCGCAGCAATAAGCGTGATTTTGCTCATCAGGCGACGAGTGAAATTACCCAGCTTTTTATATCCATTTGCCGAACGGGCAGAGAGACGGGCATTGGCAATAACCAACGGGATTTTACGTTTATGTAATTCGTTGATCATGTTTGGCCACAGCTCGGTTTCCATCACGATGACCAATTTCGGGCGCACGGTGTTGAAAAAGCGCTTCATGGCGCAGGGGAGATCGTAAGGCAAATAGACGTGATGTACGTTTTGCCCAAACGCCGACTGAGCACGTTCAGAGCCGGTAGGGGTCATCGTGGTGACGGTAATCGGAATCGTTGGGTAACGATGGCGTAGGGCTCGCACTAACGGAATTGCCGCCAGTGTCTCACCTACGGAAACTGAATGCAGAAGAATACCATCGGGCTCCACTTTTCCACGGCAATAACCGTAGCGTTCCGCCCAGCGTTTACGATACGCGGGAGCTTTACGGCTACGGAGTAATAGTCGCAGCCATACAATTGGCTGAATAAGATAGAACAGTGCGGTATACAACGATTCCAAGCGAATTTTCCGTATTTTCATTATCGGCGGGCAAATTCTAAGCATTCGGGAAGCTTAAAGCTATTGTTTTGGTAACTTCACGAAGGCATTGCTTAGTATTCGGAGCAGTTTGTGTCGTGTTGCAAAAATGACGGGTAGTAAGCACTACCCGTAAAAGAAATGCTTCTCAACCAGGTACTCGTGTTGCTTTCTTTAGTTTTAGATAACGACGCCCCAAGCGCCAGCGCAGGCGGAAGCCGCGGGCATTTTTCCAGATAAGGCGCCAGATACCGCGATCAAAAAACTCCTGGATGATCATCTTCTTTTTATGCGGATCTTTCATGCTATTGAAAGTATGCAGTATTCCAAGGCCTTCTTTTGCAATTTGCCAGTTGCAGGCTGGAATGTTTTTGACGGCTTCGGGATAGCGCTGGTTAATAGCATCCAGCATCTCCAGAATTTTCATATAGTGGCGAGCGGAGCGGATGAGCGTGTCATCAGTATCGGGTTTGTGGGAAACCGAGGCTGAATGAATGTAGTAATCGTAGTATTGCTCGTCAGTATATTGAACACGTTCTGCGGCCAGTAACACTTCTGTTGTCCACGGAATGTCCTGATGGCGCAAACCAGGTTCAAACGTAAATCCATGTTCACGAATAAAATCATGGCGATAAAGATTCAGCCACGTGACATGCAGAAACTTGCGTGAATCGAGAGCGCGCTTTAGCCACTGTGGGCCGGTCAGTACATCAGTAGACTGAAGTTTGTCCTGCGGGAAAATTGGGCGTGAAGGTTTCTTATTATTTTCATAGACGTAATTACCATTGCAGGTGACAACATCCAGGTTGTTTTTCAGCGCTAAATCAAGAAGATGGCGGTACATACCAGGTTTAAAGTCGTCATCAATATCCGGGAAGGAAAGGTATTGGCCTGTAGCCACTGCAAGTCCTGTATTACGTGCAATAGAAACGCCTTGGTTTTCCTGCTCCAGAACTTTCATGCCGGGGAATTTGCTGCGCCATGCTTCAATTATAGCCATCGAGCCATCGGTTGAACCATCGTTCACCATAATGACTTCCATGTTATTGATGTTCTGAGCTTCAAGGCAGGCAAAAAATTTGGCCAAGAAAAGTTCGCCGTTATAAACAGCAACGACAACGCTAAGAAGTGGACGTAGGTTTTGTGGCATAAAATTACCTGAAAATTTCGTTATCTTTCTTCTGCCGCCAGCGACAAGTACTGCTGGCAGATGGCACCAATGCTATAAGACTCAATCTTCGTGGAATCGATAATCGGTGGATTGTTATAAATATCCAGCATGGTATTCGCAAGTTCCTGAGCAGTCATACCTGAAAGGCCACGTGCCAGTCCCTCTGTGAGAATTTCTGCAGGCCCACCCGGGCAGCGAGTACTGACTGCTGGTGTCTGGCAAATCAGAGCTTCCACTAATACGTTACCAAACCCTTCGCAATCTGAGCTCAACAACAGCATGCGTGCATTGGCAATCCACGGATAAGGATTGGGAACGAATGATTTGATAATGACGCGGTCGGCAACGCCCGCGGCGGAAGCCATTGCTTTAATTTCGGTAATGCGTTCTTCACTACCACTACCCATCAAGACTAATGGAGCTTGAATCTCACTAAGTGCATAGGCATTGATGAGTCGATCATGGCGCTTATGCTCATGGAAACGCCCAACATGAATGAGATAGTCCTGCCCCACCATCTCACATGGCTCTTTCGCACGTAAATGAATTCCGTCAATGTCGAATGGGTTATGTATCACGGAGCTGCGGGAAAGCGTGATGTCGAAACCCTGAGTAATATCTTGCAGCACCGCTTTAGAGACGGCGACGACGTTACTGTTCTGGTAAACACTTTGAATTTTTTTACGTTTTAACCAACGGGAGAAGCCATGGCGATGTTGGAGATACGAGAAGGAGAACATGCCATGCACGCAATACCAGAGCTTTTCACGCGGTATAAATTTTGTGTGGGCAACAATGCGATCGGTTTTATGCAGATGCGAAAAGATGAGGTCAAATTTCCCTTTTTTCTGCGCTTGTTCAACTGCGCTATCGAGCAGAGCTGCACGGCGAGATAGTTCAGTTAGCTTGCGCCAGGGTTTTTTGCAGGTATCCAGAATGACCTGATAATCAACACCTTCAGGGATTTCATAGTCACAGACACGGCGCAGAGAAAATACGGAAACCTGATGGCCCATGCCCACCAAACCTTGCGATAGGGTTAGAACGGTTTTTTCAGCACCGCCGCCAGGTAAACCATCAATAACCATTAGGATACGCATCATCTAATCCAGTATGTTTTGATACAGCGAAATAAGTTGCTGTGAAAGTTTTTCCGGTGTCGCATCCTTGACTCGTTCACGAGCAAACATCCCCATACTTTCATCAACAAAGCGCGATGGTATTGCCATTACCGCTTCTGACAATCGTGGGATATCGAGTGCATCACAAACGTATCCATTTTGTCCGGTTGTAATAAATTCAGCACCACCACAGGTGTGTGAAGTAATAACCGGTAAACCACATGCCATTGCTTCAAGTATCACATTAGGGAATGGATCATATAGCGTTGGCAGTAATAGTCCATCAACAGCTTGATAGAAAGGTAGTGTGTTTTTCTGCATCCCCATAAACCGCACTCGGTTCTGGCATCCCAACGATTGTGCCAGTTCTTGGTACTGTTTATCGGCTTTATCCTGTCCGACAACGACAAGATAGCGATCTGTGCCCGCGATGGCTCTTATCGCACTGGCAAGCCCTTTGCGCTCAAATCCCGATCCTACAAAAACCAGCGCCACCGCATTTTGCGGGATGGTCATTTCATTCCGTAACTTAGCTCTCAATTCTTCATTTGCTGAAACGAAGCGGGAGGAGTCAATAGCATTATAGATGACATGTATCTTGTTAGCAGGTATAGAGAAATCTTCGATGATTTCTTGCTTCACCATTTCCGCATTGCAGATTACGGCTTTTAGCTCAGGAGCCTGGTACATAGCCCTTTCAGCTTGCATGACATAGCGGTGGTATCTGTCCATAAACAACCACTTTCCACGCCATGCCGGTAAAATTCTGGCTCGCTGCATTAACCAGCGGCGATGAACGCCATCACCAGCCCGATAAATATCACACCCTGCGATGCGCTCATGACTCTGAACAATATCGAAATTTTCACGTTGCCAAAGTTTCCTGGCCGCATCAGCAAAGCCTTTTTCACGGCTGATTCGACCAAGCTTCATTGGGTCACATATATGAATATGCCAGTTATCCTGGCGTTCGCCTTCCCACTGCCGGGTGATAACGTTGAGTTCCATGTCATGGGCACTTAATGCTTCAAGTGCACGTGAAACGAAACGCTCGGCACCTCCATCCGGGCGATATTTTTGGCGGACGATTGCCAGACGGCAGTGCTTCATAACAACTGTTTCCTTGCGGCGGCCACAACGACATCAACCGGAATGGCATCGAGATAACGTTCTTTCGTATTGGTATCAATCTTGTCTGGATCGGGAAGCTCACCGAAGTTACCAGCCCAGATAACATCACCGACGACATCCCACGGGCTCCAGAACGTCAATTTTGACGGGCCAAATAATGCGATGCAGGGCGTTCTTAACGCAGCCGCCATATGCATAGGTACAGAATCAACGCCAATAAACAAACGAGCATGATCGATGAGCGCAGCTAATTGTCGCAGCGTTAATTCACCAGCCAGGGAATGAATGCGTTCTGGAGGGCAGAATGCGCGGATTTTCTCAATCATCGCTTTTTCATTCTTATCGGGACCGGAAGTCAAAATAAGAGTATGGCCGTCATTTTGTAGCGCTGTGATAGTTTGCGCCATTTTGCTCTCATCCCAGCATTTGAAGAACCAGCGGGATGTAGGCTGCACCACGATAAATGAACCTTCCACACCTTTGCTTTGCAACGTAGTTTGCACGGTTTGCCAGTCTTCAGGCTGGTAACTCATTGTCACACTGCGACATTCAGAGATACCAAGCGGAGCAAGGATGGATAAGTTTTGTTCAACGGTATGCAGAGTCTGATGGTGGGCTACCGATGCAAGCTGCGTATGGCAATTGCGCCAGAACCACCCGCGACGTTTATTGAAATCGAAACCGATACGTGAAGGGGCGCCAGTGAAACGAGTCACAATGGCGCTACGCCACTGATCGGCAAGGTTGATAACCAGATTATATTTTTGCTCGCGCAGCGTTTTGAGTAACTGCCATTCTTTGCATAAATGCTGGCGAGTACCGAGTTTTCGCCACTTACGGTCAATGCCATAAATACGATGAATGAACGGATGAGCCGCTAGCATATCGCGCGTTTCTTCATATAGCAGGACATCAATTTCTGCCTGTGGCCATGCCTGATGTAATGAGTTGATCACTGGGGTGGTGAGCAGCATGTCACCATGATGGCGCAACTTTATCAGTAGAATGCGAGCAGGTGGCTCGCTTGCGAGAGAATTCAAGGCGTTATTCATTATCATCTTTAGGTGATCAACCAGAGGGTGATTCTAATAGACCTTGAGTATGGTTGCTACATTTGTGCTCAGAAGTCAGAAATTTGAACGTAAGCGGTTTGCCCTAATCAGACAGGCTGCGTAACATGATGTAAACCTCGTGTTAGCTCAGAGACGGAAATGACTAAACCAGCATTCATCATTACTATTGATACCGAAGGCGATAATCTGTGGCAAAACCACCGGCAAATCAAAACTGAGAATGCCCGTTTTTTACCTCGTTTCCAGGCATTGTGTGAGAAATATGGTTTTAAACCGGTTTGGCTGACAAATTATGAAATGGCTATCGACCCTGATTACATCGAATTTGCTAAGGATGTAATTGCTCGTGGCCAGGGTGAAGTTGGCATGCACTTGCATGCATGGAATAGCCCACCGGATTATGATTTAACCGGTGATGACTGGCGCTGGCAGCCTTATCTGATTGAGTATCCTGATGAGGTCCTACGCGAGAAGGTGGTTTATATGACCACTCTATTGGAAGAAACTTTCGGCACAAAAATGATCAGCCATCGTGCAGGTCGTTGGGCATTTGATAGTCGTTACGCCAAACTTTTGGTGGAGCTGGGTTATAAGGTGGATTGTTCAGTGACCCCAAGGGTTAACTGGCGAAATGCTAAGGGTGCGCCAACAGGCAATGGTGGAGCGAATTATCAACATTTCCCAACCCTGGCTTATTTCATGGATCTGGAAAATATTAGCCAGTCCGGTAACTCTACGCTGCTCGAAGTCCCAATGAGCATTCAATATAAGCACAGCCCGTTAATGAATAGCTTTAAACAAAGCTATGACCGGCTTCGTGGGAAATATCGTAGTCCTTCCGTTAATTGGTTGCGCCCATCGGGTGGTAACGCCGCACAAATGATAGCGGTTGCGGAAAAAACATTAGCTGAGGGTAATGACTACGTGGAGTTTATGCTCCATTCCTCGGAGTTTATGCCGGGTGGTAGCCCTACATTTAAAAATGAAGCTGATATCGAGCAGTTATATCAGGATTTAGAGACGTTATTTTCCTGGCTTGCTGAAAGAACGGTGGGGATGACACTGGCTGAGTATTATGACGCAAAAAAAGCCGGATAAAATCCGGCTTTTTCGTTCTCTCTAAATGCGTTTTTCGGGAAGTTTAATTCCACAGATTCCAATTAGAGCGATGTAAAATAAAACAGCTTCTGAGCTTAAAAGTAAAACATCACTTAAACCGTATGCCGCTAAACAGTTCAATGTAAATAACAATGGTGTATTGCGGTCGCGGATTGCTACCCAGGATATACTCACATAGAACCACAACAATGTTAACCCACCAAATATCCCTTGCAGCGATAATGTTTCAATCGTTTCATCGTGAAGATGTACGTTGATAAATTCCATTGTGGATTTATATTGAGGGTTTTTTGAGACATATTGCGCTGAGTAATTAAATCGAGATTCCATAGATTGCCCAAATGGGGCGTTAACAAAGTTGTTTAAACCAACCGTCCACATAGAGAAGCGGGCACCGAGAGAAGTGTTATCCTTACCTTCCTGGTAGAGTGTTACTTCATTATATGTTTGTTGTATTTTCGGGTGAATGTAGTTTTTGTAGAGAGCAACACTGGCAAGTAGTGCGATAACTAATACAATTAATGTTGACTTAAAGTGAAGTTTTTTAAAGTAATAAACCGTCATCATTGCGATGATTAGCAAATGAAGAATAATTGCTGCACGAGTGCCGGTTAAAATGACAACTATAAATGATAAAACAATGCTTAATGCGGCTATAATATAGCATGAAGGTTTTTTCTGAATATATAATAGATAAACAAAAATAATGCTCAGCGTTGAATAAACATATGCAGAAATCGTTGCTCTGTTAATTGCCATTTCAGCCCGTCCCATCCCGTTCCAGGATTGCCAAAATGCATAGCAAGATGCTGAAACAAAAGCAATGCCAATTATGGCAAGCATGACGTTTTTATAATTTATCGCTCGAATATAATGGCTGAATTGAGTGATATAAAAAACTAACACACCGCCAAGTAATAATTTTTTGCCTGCTCCAAACTGATCGCTGTAAGTATTGTAGCCATTTGCATCTTTACCAAGCCATAAGAACCAGATTAATTTTACAACACCGATTAGCATTATCGGATAGGCAATGTTAAATTTGTTAAAGGTGAGGTTTTTCCGCTCAATGATTATGCCAATGATGCTCAAATAGACTGCTATGTAGTAAAAATCCTTTTGCCTTCCGTTACTGAGTAATGCGAATGCGACCGAAAGAGCTGCAAAAATAAAAACCGAAACGTAAATGCGAGATTTTAATTTTACCATAATGTACTCAAAGCTTTTCTCTTATAACTGAATCGAACATGGCGGTTTAGGAAAAAACCAAATGAATGAGTCATAACTACATGTTTTTTAACAATAGCTCGATGATCATTTTCTATCAAAGAATCATAGTATTTCAGATAGATATCTAGCCAGTGGCACAATATAAGATGACGGAATTTCACTGGTAAATCATCTTCCATCTTAATCGTACATATGAGTAGATTTTTTATTTTATCCTGATCCAATGAGGTAGATAAACTACCTTGCCTTTTTATATAGTAATAATGGCTGTCAAACTGAAAATAAATGTTTATCGCTTGCGTCAACATTTTAGGGAAAATATAAAAATCCTCATAGCATGTCATCGAAGGAATTTCATTTTCAAGATAAATATCACGTTTAATAAATTGACCAATAAGGTGAGCTTGAAGATCTTTATGAATAAGAAAACGAGTTATAGCTTCATTCTGAGATATTTTTTCAGGATTTAAACCCGACCACTGGTGATTTATTTTATTAAGATCACGAATTTCGTGTAAACGGGTGAGAAGCATGTCAGGTTTGACATCATTTAAAAAATTAAAGATGGGCGTTAAAGTTTTGGCCTTGATGATATCATCACTATCCAACATTGTGATGTATTTACCTTGTGACAAGGAAACACCATGTTGGCGAACTTTCCCAATATTTTTATAATTTACTGAAGAGATGATAACTTGGGAGAATTTTTCGGCGAAAGCCGAAATTTTCTTGGCAGTGGAGTCTTCTGAACCATCGTCAATGATAATTATCTCAGATTCACTTATCGCAGGGCCTAGCGCGTTGATAAGGCTATCAAATGTAGCATCGATGGTTTTTTCACAATTATGTGCTGCAATAATTATGCTTAGAAAAGGGAGGGTGGCCATATACCTACTCATTAATAGCAAAAAGCAGAATTGAGTTATCTTCTGGTAGTTTCATTGACATTGTTACGGATGAAATTATTTATTCTTTCAAGATCATCATCACTCAATGCAAACATCTCTTCTCTTGAGCGATCAAAATAGTAAGGGGCTTCAAAGATATATGATTTTTCATACTCTTTGTGACCAATCAACAGAACGTTGCCTAACGGACGCTGCTCTTCAATGCAGCACGGGCCATAAATGAGAACAATAGGGACACCAACTGCATCTGCTATATAAACATTTCCAGAGTCTGATGCAATATAGAAATCCATTTTACTGATGGCAAAAGGGACGTCTTCCAAAGGTAATTCGCCAATCAGACTCACAATATTTTGTCGTACTCCGACTTCACGATGCAAGTCATCGAGCCATACTTGTTCGCTTTGAGGACCGAAAACATAGTAAATACAATTTAGGTCACCTAACGCATCAAATACTTTTTTCCATACTACGGCAGGAATAGTTTTTGACTTGTTTCCTGCAGATATACTCAGGCCAATTTTGATAACGTTTTGTTTATCAAGCGATATTGGGTAGGATTCAGGCTTTCTTAATGGCCGGGTTGCATGCTTAGGAACATTACGCCAGCTCAGGTTACGATCAGCGAGCTTAAGGTAATCGTCGACAGTTAATTGGTCTTTGCTGTGTTCAACAGTACCAGTAGCTGTAAAGTAAAGCGGAGCTTGATACCAGCGACGCGTGTAAGTCGACAGGTACTGTTTGTTCTTCGCATTGCAGACGGATGCAAAGAAAAGATTCGTACTATTTGGATGTAACAAGTAAACATTTTCGTAGCGATTCATAAATTTGAAAGCCAGGCGAAACTTGCGCCATAGGCTCTTTTTATGTTCTTCAATCAAGAAAATGGTATCGATAGTTTCATCATGCTTAGCCAAAGGAAGAACGGTTTTGCTGATCAAAACATCACTATGCTTCAGATGGGCGAGCAAGGGCGTTACGTTGACGAAATCGCCTATTTTTGCCGTTTGAATGAGTAAGTTCCGGCCTGTTTTTTTATAAAACAGTTTTCCGATCAATTTGAACGGAAGAAAGAGGATAAAGAGGATTAGATAGCTCATTAATCGTTATTCTGTCTTTAAGTGGCTAATTTTCTGGAGTGCGGTAAATGTGTCTACAGCGGTGATGTTAGCCATACTTTTTCCTGCGCCCCTGATTTCATGTTGATTTTCACCGTAGCCACCAATTAAACCCGGATCGGTTGGGCCATACAATGTGATGTTTGGCTGACCTAATGCGGCGGTCAGATGACTTAATCCGGTATCGACGGAGACAACAGCTCTGGCTCCGGCAAGTTGTTTGGCTACCTGTTCAAGGGACAGACGTGGCAACACTTCAACATTATCAAATCCTTCAGCTAAACGAATTGCCCGTTCGTGCTCGTGATTTGCGCCCCACGGGAGTTTAATACGTAAGCCAGTATTGTGCATTAATTGAATAAGATCTCGCCAGTGTGATTCCGGCCAGTGTTTTTCATCGCGTGTGGTGGCATGAAGGAAAATCATATATTCCCCCATATCTGACGGCGCGGTAGCCAGAAAATGCCGGGCTATTGCATAGTCGCCTTGTTTTTCAGGCTTCTGATAACCAATACTTTTGGCAAATAACTCACGTGTACGTTCCACAGCATGTTGCTGTTTCGCGATTGAATGCCGGTGATTGTAGAAGAGGCTGGCTAACGGTTCACGGGCGCTATTCCAGTCCATACCATGTTTTGTCCCGCGGGCTTTACGAGTCACCAGAGCTGCGCTCTTTATTAGTCCCTGAGCATCAACGATGAGATCGTAATTCTCAACACGTAGCGCTTGATAGAATGCCGCACGCTCGGCTTTCACTGCAGTTGAAAACCAGCTTTTACGCCAGCGACGAATCGCCACTGGAAGAACTTTATCGACAGCCGGATGCCAGGTGGGGATTTGTGCAAAGCCTTCTTCTACTACCCAATCGAAGCGGATACCAGGAATGGCGTTCATTGCGTCAGTCAGCGCAGGCAAAGTATGCAGCACATCGCCCATTGACGATGTTTTGACGATTAATACCCGCATTACGCTTCGTTCTCCGCTAGCAGCAAGGCTGCAAGCTCTTCCATGACTCGCTCAGGAGTAATATCAATCAAACTTTGATGGTAGCCTTCTGCGGCGTCGCCTTTACGCACTTTGTGATAGCCGCTAATCAGGCGAATGACTCGCGCTTTATGCGATAACGGTGGGGTAAAGTCTGGACTGCTTGGACCATACAACGCAACAAGTGGGCGATTGAGCGCTGCGGCAACGTGCATTAAACCGGAATCGTTGGTGACCACAGCCTGGCAAGCGGCAATCAAAATGACGGCTTGCTCGAGTTCAGTATCTCCCGCCAGATTACGGCAATAAGCCTGCTGCTGCGTGGTTAATGCGGCAACAATATCATTCCCGGCTTCTTTATCTTTTGCCGAACCAAACAACACAACTTGATAGCCATCATCAATGAGTTTGCCAGCAAGGGTTGCGTAGTGATAATGCGGCCAGCGTTTCGCCGGACCAAATTCAGCACCAGGGCAGAAACCAATAATCGGGCGTTTGGCATCGAGGCTAAATGCAGCAGTCGTCTGGAGCTTTTCGCTTTCGTTAACTTGCAACTTAGGCCATAGCAACGGCTGGGGGAGATCTTTAGCCGACTGCATTACCCCTTTCTCATAGGCTAACGCAACGTAACGCTCGACCATTAATGGCCAGGCTTGCTTATCCAGCACGCGAGCGTCGTTGAGCAATCCGTAGCGCATTTCACCGCGCCAGCCGGTACGTTGTGGGATATTGGCAAAGAAAGGAACCAGTGCAGATTTGAATGAGTTTGGCAGCACATAGGCTTGATCGTAACGTTTAGCACGCAGGGCGTGTCCAAGACGGCGACGTTCGCCAATCTCCAGAGCGCCATGCCCAAGTGGCATCGCCAACGCTTCGTTAACTTCTGGCATACGTGACAGTAATGGACGGCACCATGCCGGTGCCATCACATCAATGATTGCCTGGGGATAGCGCGCCTTGAGCGTGCGATAGAGACTTTGCGACATCATCATGTCGCCCACCCATGACGGGCCAATCACCAGTATTTTCATGCGTCAGGCTACCTGCTTATGCGTCACGGTTCAGCCAGGCCATATATTCTGTTACGCCTTCGGCAACAGTTTTGAATGGCTTGTCGTAACCTGCGGCACGCAGATTGGTTAAGTCGGCCTGAGTAAATGCCTGATAGCGGCCCTTGAGTTTTTCCGGGAAAGGAATGTACTCAATGCTGCCTTTTTTATGGAATGCCA
The DNA here is from genome assembly GCF_021283185.1 of Buttiauxella cochleicola. NCBI lineage: Bacteria > Pseudomonadati > Pseudomonadota > Gammaproteobacteria > Enterobacterales > Enterobacteriaceae > Buttiauxella > Buttiauxella cochleicola. The sequence goes on along the minus strand of NZ_JAJSOS010000014.1, from coordinate 71,372 downwards.
GGGCTGCGTCAGCAACGGCCTGGAAGGATTCCGCACGACCGGTACCGCAGTTATAAATACCGGATACGCCGTTCTGCCAGAACCACAGGTTAACCGCTGCAACATCACCCACGTAAATGAAGTCACGCTTAAAGCTATCGCTGCCTTCAAACAGTTTTGGATTTTCGCCGTTGTTCAACTGAGTGTTCAGATGGAATGCAACGCTTGCCATACTGCCTTTATGGCCTTCGCGCGGCCCGTAGACGTTGAAGTAACGGAAGCCAGTAATCTGGGAGTTAGCTTCAGGCAGAATTTGGCGCACGTACTCGTCGAACAGGAATTTGGAGTAACCGTAAACATTCAGCGGCTGCTCAAATTCACGAGACTCGATAAAATCGCTGTTGCGGCCGCCATAGGTTGCAGCTGATGAGGCATACAGGAATGGAATTTCGCGTTCAAGGCAGTAATGCAGAACTTCTTTTGAGTACTGATAGTTATTATCCATCATGTACTTGCCATCCCACTCGGTGGTGGAAGAACAAGCACCTTCATGGAAAATTGCTTCTATATCGCCGAATTCTTCACCTGCCATAATCTGGATTAAGAAGTCTTCTTTATCCATGTAGTCGGCAATATTCAAATCTACGAGGTTGGCGAACTTGGTGCCATCCTTCAGGTTGTCGACCACCAGGATATCAGTATGGCCGATATCATTCAGTGACTTAATGATGTTGCTGCCAATAAGGCCAGCACCGCCGGTGACAATAATCATAAGCGAAAACCTTAAAAAAAGAGGGCCGTAAGGCACAATACCTCACGCGCTAATGGCTCTTATCATACCATTACATTCATGGACCCGCCTAATATGAGGAAGTTTCTACGCCTCGTGATTTATGCTGCAAATTTCAATTTCATTGAAGCGTAATCTCGTGTCCTGGTATAGGTTTGGGTAATATGTGCCGAAATTAGCCATGCCTGGAGAATCGCAATGCGCGGAGATTTTTACCAACAGTTAACAACCCAACTTGAAACCGCACGAGCGGAAGGGTTGTTTAAAGAAGAACGTATCATTACTTCTGCTCAACAAGCCGATATTACCGTTGCTGATGGCAGCCATGTCATTAACTTCTGCGCCAATAACTATCTGGGGCTCGCTAACCACCCGCAACTGATCGATGCCGCAAAGCAGGGCATGGATACACATGGTTTTGGGATGGCATCTGTGCGTTTCATTTGTGGAACACAAGACAGCCATAAAGAGCTGGAAGGTAAACTTGCGGGCTTCCTCGGAATGGAAGATGCGATTCTTTACTCTTCCTGCTTCGATGCCAACGGCGGCCTGTTTGAAACGCTGCTCGGCCAAGAAGATGCGATTATTTCTGATGCCCTGAACCACGCGTCTATTATTGATGGCGTGCGTCTGTGCAAAGCGCAGCGTTATCGCTATGCAAACAACGATATGCAAGAGCTTGAGGCTCGCCTGAAAGAAGCGCGTGCGGCAGGGGCTCGTCATATCATGATTGCCACCGACGGTGTCTTCTCTATGGATGGCGTGATTGCGAACCTGAATGGCGTTTGCGATCTGGCTGATAAGTATGACGCGCTGGTGATGGTTGATGATTCTCACGCGGTTGGTTTTGTCGGTGAAAATGGTCGTGGCACGCATGAATATTGCGATGTGATGGATCGTGTAGACATCGTTACCGGCACGTTGGGCAAAGCGCTCGGCGGCGCATCCGGCGGCTATACCGCGGGTCGTAAAGAAGTGATTGAGTGGCTGCGCCAGCGCTCTCGCCCATATCTTTTCTCTAACTCTTTGGCACCGGCTATCGTTTCAGCATCCATCAAAGTTCTGGAAATGCTGGAAACCGGCGCTGAAATTCGTGCTCGTCTGTGGGCAAACGCGAGTTTGTTCCGCGAGAAAATGTCCGCAGCAGGTTTTACCCTGGCGGGTGCGGATCACGCCATCATCCCTGTGATGTTAGGTGAAGCGGTTGTGGCGCAGAACTTTGCGCGTGAACTGCAAAAAGAAGGCATTTATGTCACTGGGTTCTTCTTCCCGGTAGTACCAAAAGGTCAGGCGCGCATCCGTACTCAGATGTCAGCGGCCCACACGACTGAACAAATTGAACGTGCGGTTGACGCATTTACGCGTATCGGTAAACAGTTGGGCGTTATCGCCTGAGGGAGCGGTCATGAAAGCATTAGCGAAACTGAAAGCAGAAGAAGGCATCTGGATGACGGATGCACCCACGCCTGAAATGGGTCATAACGATCTGCTGATCAAAATCCGTAAAACCGCAATCTGCGGCACCGATGTGCATATTTATAACTGGGACGAATGGTCGCAGAAAACTATTCCGGTTCCGATGGTTGTCGGTCACGAATATGTGGGTGAAGTTGTCGGTATTGGCCAGGAAGTTAAAGGCTTTAAAATTGGCGACCGCGTCTCCGGTGAAGGCCATATCACTTGTGGTCACTGCCGTAACTGCCGTGCCGGCCGTACTCACTTGTGCCGTAACACGACAGGTGTTGGTGTAAACCGTCCGGGTTGTTTCGCAGAATACCTGGTGCTGCCTGCTTTCAATGCTTTCAAAATCCCTGACAACATCTCAGACGATTTAGCCTCTATCTTTGACCCGTTCGGCAACGCTGTTCACACAGCGCTGTCCTTCGATCTGGTTGGGGAAGATGTGCTGGTTTCAGGCGCTGGCCCAATCGGTATTATGGCGGCGGCTGTCGCTAAACACGTTGGTGCGCGTAATGTCGTGATCACCGATGTGAACGAATATCGCCTTGAGCTGGCGCGTGAAATGGGTGTGACCCGCGCGGTGAACGTCAGCAAAGAAAACCTGAACGACGTAATGAAAGAGTTGGGCATGACTGAAGGTTTTGATGTGGGTCTGGAAATGTCAGGTGCTCCACCGGCATTCCGTACCATGCTCGATACCATGAATCACGGTGGCCGTATTGCGATGCTGGGTATTCCTCCGTCAGATATGTCTATCGACTGGACGAAAGTCATCTTCAAGGGCTTGTTCATCAAAGGTATTTACGGGCGCGAAATGTTCGAAACCTGGTACAAAATGGCGGCGCTGATTCAGTCTGGCCTGGATCTGTCACCAATCATCACTCACCGTTTTGGTATCGATGATTTCCAGAAAGGTTTTGATGCCATGCGTTCCGGGCAGTCTGGTAAAGTCATTCTTAGCTGGGATTAATTCTTGCTGAGTTGATTAAAAAAGGCCGGGAAACCGGCCTTTTTAACATCTTTACTCGCTTGCTGTCTGCTTTTCAGCATCCGTCAGATAACGTACTTTTCGCGTGTAATCCTGCCCTTTAAACAGCAATTCACTATCCCGCGAAACCAGATATTTTTGCCATTCAGAAAGTGGGAAACCGCCATGCGCGCCCACAACTTGTTTTGGAATCACCGATGGTGTGCCGCCAATTTTCTTGGATACCGGCCAGTTCATCCAGTCACCTAAATTCACGGTTTTGATATCGAGCATATCCAGCAAAGCGGCTAGTGGCAGCTGATCGGTTGGTGGCTGGCTATCGTCCATCAACTCCCAGGTGTCCTGGAATAGCGTGAGCCATAACGGGCAAATTCGACGCCAGGTTTTACGCGTTGCCGCCAGGAATGCCCCGTTAACGTGATCCACAATATACGGGCGCACGGTGTCTTTATAATATGCCGGGACTTTATCAACCGGTGCTTTGTCCAGTTTGGCGATCATTTTGCCCTGACGGAAACTGGAGTAAATGTGGTGCTCTTCAATTTTAAAGCGCGGCATTTGCAGCAAGTTGAGATCGGAATCGATCATCAAAATACCGTCTGTGCGTGCCTGCAACGGCGCATTCAGTTTGATTAAACGGCTGAGATAAATTTGCTTGTAACGGTACCCTTCCTCGCGCTGTGGGAGCTCAAGAGTCGCGATACGGGTTTTCGGTGGAAGCTCACCAAATTCGTGCGCCGGGCGATCGGAAACAATCACAATCTCCTCCACATCCGGGGCGAAACGTGCCGCGAATTGTGCAGAAAGTAAGCCTTCTTCGATGTAATCCGCACCTGCGCAAGGAATGACAATCGATGTCACTGGCACTGCCACACTTCCGGCCGCAGGTTCCTGATAAGGGATATTATGTCGCGCCGTAATATGGCGATATTTTGGGTTCAGAAATTTAAACATATTCATTCCGGGTTGGTTTTACTGCGCCAAGTACGGCTTCGACACCGGCAACATAGTGTTCGATCGCATAGTTATCAATCACGCGTTGGTAGGCGGCTTGTGTGAGGGCATCACGTAATGCGCTATCTTGCCATACTTGCTGAAGATGCGAAGCGAGCATGACGGTATCGCCATAAGGATAAAGCAGACCGGTACGTCCGGAGTCGATTAACTCTGCCGTCCCCGTCACATTTGAACCGATCACCACTGTTTTAAGCAGCATGGATTCGAGCACCACACGCGGTAACCCTTCGCTTTTCGATGCCAGAATAAAGACATCAAATGCGGCCAGATAATCCAGGGGGTTGTTACGAAAGCCGGTAAAGATAACCCGATCGGCAAATCCATAATCAGCGGCCTGGCGCTGTAGTTTTTCGCGATCGGCCCCTTCGCCTACCAGAACAAATTTCCATTTTGCGTCGGGATGTTGCTGCTGAAAACGGTGCAAAGCTTCCAGCGTATGGTGGCAGGATTTTCTTGGGATAAGTGACCCGATACTACCAAACAAAAATGTATCGTCGCCAATGCCCAACGAGCGGCGTACCGCCTCGCCAGAAGGTAAGGGCTGGTGAATATCAATGGCGTTAGGAACAGTCGTGCAGAGAGATCTTTTCACGCCGTGGTTAAGCAGCACGCTTTCCACGCCATGAGAGACGGCGATTATAGCGTCGCCTGTGCGGTTGACGATTTTTGTAATCGCCTGACTCATTACCGGTTCGATACGGCAGTGCTGTACTACCGCAACATTGAGCGGCTCGGCGGCCAGATATCCTTCCAGGTTAGAGCCAGGCTGGTTATTCATATAGAGAATTTCGTAGCCATCTTTCTGCAACCGCTCACGCAATGCCATCGCGTTAGGTTTGATGCGCCATTGCTCATCAATATATGCGGTGACTTTTTTGCGCCCTGACTTGCTGAAAAACAAAAATGAGCGAGCAACTTCCTTGCAGATTTTTGCCCAGCCAGGTTGCTTGCGTTGTGGAATAAAAATGACAGGAATCTGAATGCTCTTCAGCACTTTCTCAATGGTTTCACCTTCACCGCGCGCATAGTTGTAGTAAAAGCAGCACGTGATATCAAACCGTTGGCGGTCAATACGTTTGAGCAGTTCCAACATACTGTTGGTACCGCCGCCCCACTCTTTACCGTTATCCAGCAAGAGAATTTTATGCCGCTGTTGCGTCATCGTAGACCGACTCCTGTAGCTTTATTCAACGCGGCATTATAAGGGCTATCAACCGTGATAACTATCCCGCGACATTTCCAACTGTGGATGTGCTTTTTCCCCAGCCCTGCCACTGATGCTGCATATATTGCATTAATTGGCTCTGGCTGATGCTTTCACTCAACACAGTAAAGAACGTAGTGGCATAGACAGGTTGCAAAGGTTGTTTCGGTTTGCACAAACTAATGCCTTTAAATGGATTACGCGGTTGCTCCGTCGGTTTGCCGGGCACTACAGGGCGAGTATTGTTTGGTTTCGAGGTATCAACCTGCGGTTCGTTCAACAAGCTGCTCGGGCGGACCAACGTAATATCTGAAGGCAAGTTGTACACCATCTGTTGCAATACGCGCACGGTTGTTGGATGCGGGTGGCCGATGGCTATCGCAGAGCCATTTCGGCGTGCTAACTCTACTGCACGATTAAACTGGAAACGGATATCGGCTTCATTTTGCGTATCGTCGAGGAAGACTTTGCGTTTGATAACCTTGACGTTAGTTCCCGCTGCCGCCCGCATTGACTGGCTATTGCCAATCGTCATGCTGTCGAGGAAATAGAGATTATATTGCCCCAGCGCCTGCATCACTTTTTGCATGCCAAACAGGCTGGATGTCATCGCGCTACCCATGTGGTTATTCAACCCCACGGCATAGGGAACATCATTAACCGCTTCGCGAATAATGCGTTCGATTTCACCGCTGCTCATATCCGGGCGCAAAGTATCTTTTTCCAGCGGCTGTTTGCTGAGCGGAGCCATCGGTAAATGGATTAGCACTTCATGCCCGGCATTATGTGCTTTGGTCGCCATTTCGCGGGCGTGAGGAGCGTTGGGTAAAACAGCCACGGAAATATTAGAGGGGAGTGCGATAACCTGATTTTCTTGCGCGGGGCGATAACCGAAGTCATCTATAACGATTGCCAGCTTTCCGGCGTAAACAGGGGTTGTCAGCATGAGTGTGCTGACGAGAGAGAAAAACACACGACGGAATTGAAGCAAAACTTATCTTCCCAACCACGGTTGTGGATTGACTGCCTGGCCCTGGCGGCGAATTTCGAAATAAAGTGACGGGCGGCCCTGACCACCACTGTTACCCACCAGAGCAATAGCCTGGCCGGCGCGAACTTGTGTTCCAACATTAACCAACGCGCTTTGGTTGTAACCGTACAAACTCATATCGCCTTTGCCGTGTTCAACCACGACAACGAGGCCGTAACCCTGCAACCAGTCGGCAAGAATTACGCGTCCATCGGCAATGGCTTTAACTTCAGTGCCTTCACCGGCGGCGATAACAATCCCTTTCCAACGTAGTTCACCCTGGAGCTGTTCGCCATAACGATGAAGGATTGAACCGCGGACCGGCCAGAAAGCTTGCCCACGAGCGGCACCCAAACCACCTGTACGTGAAATCAGCGAGCGTTCACTTTCGGTCGGTTTGTAAGTACTGCCTTTGCTGCTCGCTTCTTTTTGGCGATCGCGAACCTGTTCAGCTTCGCGAGCTTCTTTTTCTGCTCGAGCCTTAGCTGCGGCTTCTGCACGGGCAATTTGCCCCTGCAAGCGGGATTGGTTCTGGCGCATTTCGCTCAGCTTTTGCTGATCTTGCTGCAAAGAAGATTCGAGAGTGGATAGCGTCTTTTTGCGCTCGTTACGGGCACTTTCCAGCCTGGTTTGCTGGGCTTGCTGTTCGTAGAGCAATGTCTGTTGTTCGGTTTGCTTCGACTCAAGACTCGCTTTTTGCTCGTCAACTTCCGCTTTGGTTTGCTTAAGGTTCTCGATAGTTTCCTGACGCGCTGCGTTCAGGTAACCAAAATAGGCCTGCAAGCGTTGCCCGCGCTGGCTTTCTTCACCGCTTAAAATCAGCTGAATGCCGGTGTGTTGACCCTGACGGAAAGAAGCGTCGAGTTGTGCGGCCAGATTGCGTTCCTGCGAGGCCTGCTGCTTTTGCAGTTTCGCGAGGGAAGCATTCATGGTGTCGATTTGGCGGTTGAGTTCGGCAAGCGTGTTTTGCGTATCGCGCAGTTTGCGGCTGGCCTCGGCGATAGCTTTTTCTTGTGCCTGGAGTTGAGCGAGTAATGTAGAGCGTTGTTGCTGTTGCTGGCGTACCGCACGTTCTTGAGTAGCAATATCCTGCTGGATAGATTTTAACTCGGCGCGATCGTCGGCGTGGCTGATCATGGGGCATAACAATACGCCAGCGCTTAACACGCTGGCGTACATCATAGGCCTGACTGAAAACAGCTTCGTTTTCACGGCCCATGTTATTGAAAAAATCGCCTTTCCCCTCATGGGGAGGGATTATTCCACGATGAACAGCGGCTTGCCAGTCATCTCTTGCGGGATTTCCATACCCATCAGGCTCAACATAGTTGGTGCGATATCAGAAAGCTTGCCGCCTTCTACCGCTTTCACACTACGGTCACCCACATAAATCAATGGAACAGGCAGGCTGGTGTGCGCGGTGTGCGCCTGGCCAGTTGCCGGGTCAGCCATCTGCTCTGCGTTACCGTGGTCAGCGGTGATCAGCAATTGCCCACCGACGTTTTCAACCGCAGTAACAACCTGCGCGATACAGTTATCCAGCGCTTCAATGGCTGCAATCGCCGCTTCGTAAACACCGGTGTGACCCACCATATCGCCATTTGGATAGTTACAAATGATGGTGTCGTACTTGCCGCTGTTAATCGCTGCCAGCAGTTTTTCGGTCAGTTCTGCGGAACTCATTTCCGGTTGCATGTCATAAGTCGCAACTTTCGGAGAGTTAATCAGAATGCGGTCTTCGCCAGCGAATGGCTCTTCAACGCCACCGTTATAGAAGAAGGTAACGTGAGCATATTTTTCAGTTTCGGAGATGCGCAACTGAGTTTTATCGTGCTTCGCCATCCACTCGCCAAAGGTATTGGTCAGTGAAGCTGGTGGATAAGCGCAAGCGGCTTTGATGTCTGCTGCATATTCGGTCAGCATCACGAAATCGCCGAAGTTAACCACTTTCTTACGCACGAAACCGTCGAAGTCAGCATTAACGAAAGTACGGGTGATTTGACGAGCACGGTCCGCACGGAAGTTCATGAAGATCAGTGCATCGCCGTCGTTCATGGCTGCATCTGCTTCACCTTCTGCACGAATCACAGTCGGTTTAACGAATTCGTCGTTCTCATCGCGAGCGTAAGCTGCTTCCAGACCCGCAACAGCGGTTTCTGCCTGGTATTCGCCTTGAGCCAGAGTCAGCAGGTCGTAAGCCAGTTCAACGCGATCCCAACGGTTGTCGCGGTCCATAGCGTAGTAACGGCCAATCAGGGACGCAACGCGGCCTTTGCCCAGCGCGGCAAACTTGTCGGCAAACTTCTTCAGAGAGGATTCAGCGCTGCGTGGCGGGGTATCGCGACCATCCAGGAATGCGTGCAGGTAGATTGCTTCAGCACCTCGTTCTGCTGCCAGTTCAATCATCGCCAGAATATGTTCTTCGTGGCTGTGAACGCCACCGGCTGATGCCAGGCCCATGATGTGAACCGCTTTGCCAGCGGCAACGGCTTTGTCTACAGCTGCAGTCAGCGTTGGGTTGGCAAAGAAAGTACGTTCTTTAATTTCAACATCCAGACGAGTCAAGTCCTGGTAAACAATGCGGCCTGCGCCGAGGTTTACGTGGCCAACTTCGGAGTTACCCATTTGGCCTTCTGGCAGACCGACTTCCAGGCCAGATGCGTTGATCAAAGTATGCGGACGCTGGGCCCACAGGCTATCCATAACCGGGGTTTTAGCATTCAGAATAGCGTTATCCTGCTGCTCTTCGCGGTGACCATAACCATCCAGAATCACCAGAACCATAGGTTTTTTAGTAACTGACATTGCGACAACCTCTAAGTCAAAGACAAAATTTGCGTAATTTTACTACAGGCTGCGGGGTAAATAGCCGCAGAAGATCAAAGAAAGAGGCTGGATTGTGATCGGTTTTACGTCGTTGCGGTAATTTTTTTCGTAACAGTCCGCAGAATCTACATTACCTGGCGCAGACTGGCTGTATTTGGCACAACGCAAATGTATACTCCTCACCTGGTTTTTTCATATTACTTAGTCGGGAGTTACACCCCCCCATGCAAGAAATTATGCAATTCGTTAGTCGCCATCCCATACTTAGTCTGGCGTGGGTTGGCTTACTGGCCGCCGTACTTTTCATGACCTTTAAAGGTTTAACCTCTAAAGTTAAGGTCATCACCCGTGGTGAAGCAACACGCCTTATCAACAAAGAAGATGCCGTTGTTGTCGACGTGCGTTCGCGTGATGATTACCGTAAAGGTCATATCGCTAACTCATTGAATGTACTGACCACTGATATTAAAAGTGGCAACTTCGGTGAGCTGGAAAAACATAAAGCGCAGCCTGTGATCGTCGTTTGTGGTAATGGTATTTCCTCTCAGGAATCAGCGGCGTTATTGACGAAAGCTGGTTTTGAAAAGGTGACTTTGCTGAAAGAAGGTATTGCTGGCTGGAGCGGGGAAAACCTGCCATTAGTTCGCGGTAAATAATGCTACGCACACTGAGGTAATACCATGGCGAATATTGAAATCTACACTAAAGCAACCTGTCCATTTTGCCACCGTGCAAAAGACCTGCTGCAAAGCAAAGGGGTCAAGTTTCAGGAATTAGCGATTGATGGCGATGCTGTTAAACGTGAAGAGATGATTAAACGCAGTGGGCGCACCACAGTGCCGCAGATTTTTATTGATGCACAGCACATTGGTGGTTGCGATGACTTGTATGCACTCGACGCTCGTGGTGGACTCGATCCCCTGCTGCGCTAGTGCAGTTCCTTTGTCGCTTACTGCTGTTTAAAGGACGTATTAATTTTTTAAGGGTTTAACAATGTCAGAACAAAACAACACAGAAATGGCTTTCCAGATTCAGCGTGTCTACACCAAGGACATCTCTTTCGAAGCACCAAATGCACCACACGTATTCCAGAAAGACTGGCAGCCTGAAGTGAAGCTGGATCTCGATACTGCTTCAAGCCAACTGGCAGACGACGTTTATGAAGTTGTGTTGCGTGTAACCGTGACCGCAACACTGGGTGAAGACACTGCGTTCCTGTGTGAAGTTCAGCAGGCTGGTATCTTCTCCATCGGTGGGATCGAAGGTCCGCAGATGGCCCATTGCCTGGGTGCGTACTGCCCGAACATTCTGTTCCCTTATGCACGTGAAGCAATCACTAGCCTGGTTTCTCGTGGCACCTTCCCGCAGCTGAACCTTGCACCGGTTAACTTCGATGCGCTGTTCATGAGCTACCTGCAGCAGCAATCTGGCGAAGGCGAAGGTGCTGAAAACCATCAGGATGCCTGATGAACAGCCTTAATGCTTCAATGACTGTGATCGGTGCCGGCTCGTACGGCACCGCTCTTGCCATCACACTGGCGCGTAATGGTCACCACGTTGTTCTGTGGGGCCATGACCCTAAACACCTTGCTGTATTGCAGGCCGACCGCTGTAATGCCGCGTTTCTTCCTGACGTACCTTTCCCTGACACTCTTCACCTTGAAAGCGACTTAGCAAAAGCTTTGGCGGCCAGCCGTAATATTCTGGTAGTCGTACCGAGCCATGTATTTGGCGAAGTGCTGCGTCAAATTAAACCGCTGATGCGTGCTGATGCTCGTATCGTCTGGGCAACAAAAGGTCTGGAAGCGGAAACCGGACGTCTGTTGCAAGACGTGGCGCGTGAAGCGTTAGGGGATGATATTCCTCTGGCGGTGATCTCCGGCCCTACGTTTGCCAAAGAGCTGGCAGCGGGTTTACCAACGGCAATTGCGCTGGCAGCAACCGATGAAACCTTCGCTCAGGATCTCCAGCAGTTGCTGCACTGCGGCAAAAGCTTCCGTGTCTACAGCAACCCGGATTTCATCGGCGTGCAGTTGGGCGGTGCGGTGAAGAACGTGATTGCGATTGGCGCGGGCATGTCTGACGGTATTGGCTTCGGCGCGAATGCTCGTACGGCGCTAATCACTCGCGGTCTTGCGGAAATGACACGTCTTGGTAGTGCTTTAGGTGCCGACCCGGAAACATTTATGGGAATGGCTGGTTTGGGTGATTTGGTCCTGACGTGTACCGATAACCAGTCACGTAACCGTCGCTTTGGCATGGCGCTGGGGCAGGGTGCGGATGTGGATTCGGCACAGCAGAAAATCGGCCAGGTGGTTGAAGGTTATCGCAACACCAAAGAAGTGCGGGAGTTGGCGGCGCGTTTTGGCGTTGAAATGCCAATAACCGAGGAAATTTATCAGGTATTATATTGCGGAAAAAACGCGCGCGAGGCAGCATTGACGTTGCTGGGTCGAACGCGCAAGGATGAACGGAACTCAGGCTAAAAAATAGCTACGACTTGATGGAACAACACAACCGCAATAATTGAAGCGTTCCGGTACTTTGTGCCGGGCGCTGTTTTTCTGTCTGGAGAGAGCAATGTCGTCTGAAGAACTGGATCTGGTGTGGAGCAACATTAAAGCCGAAGCGCGAGCGCTTGCCGATTGTGAACCGATGTTGGCCAGTTTTTACCACGCAACTCTCCTCAAGCACGAAAACCTGGGCAGTGCGCTGAGCTATATGCTCGCCAATAAACTTGCCTCACCAATTATGCCAGCCATTGCGATTCGTGAAGTTGTCGAAGAAGCCTATGCGGCAGAACCTCAGATGATTGCCTCCGCTGCCTGTGATATTCAGGCCGTGCGCACCCGTGACCCGGCAGTCGATAAATATTCTACCCCGCTGTTATACCTGAAAGGTTTTCATGCTTTGCAGTCCTACCGTATCGGCCATTGGCTGTGGAAGGAGGGGCGCAGGGCTTTGGCGATATTCCTGCAAAATCAGGTTTCGGTTTCATTTCAGGTAGATATTCACCCAGCGGCGAAAATTGGCTGTGGGATCATGCTCGATCACGCCACCGGCATTGTGATCGGTGAAACGGCCATCGTCGAAAACGACGTGTCTATTTTGCAGTCGGTAACGCTGGGCGGTACCGGCAAAACCAGCGGTGATCGACACCCGAAAATTCGTGAAGGCGTGATGATTGGTGCCGGGGCAAAAATCCTCGGCAACATTGAAATTGGGCGCGGGGCGAAAATTGGTGCGGGTTCTGTGGTGTTACAACCAGTGCCGCCTCATACTACGGCGGCTGGCGTTCCTGCGCGAATTGTTGGCAAGCCTGAAAGTGATATGCCTGCCATCGATATGGATCAGCATTTCAACGGAGCCAACAACGGCTTCGAGTACGGCGACGGAATCTAACTTCTCAGAACGGCGCCGGGATACCCAAGCTGGCGCCACGCTTCATACACCACCACCGATACTGCGTTCGACAAATTCATGCTGCGGCTATCCGGCATCATCGGAATACGGATTTTTTGCTCAGCAGGCAAAGCATCAAGAATCGTTGCTGGCAGGCCGCGCGTTTCCGGGCCAAACACCAAATAATCCCCATCCTGATAGCTTACTGCGCTGTGCGCAGGCGTACCCTTTGTGGTTAATGCAAAAATTCGTTGTGGGTTTTCCGCCGCTAAAAATGCGTCATAGTTGTGATGGCGATTAACGGCTGCAAACTCATGATAATCCAGCCCTGCGCGGCGTAGACGCTTATCGTCCCAGCCAAAGCCTGTCGGCTCGATGATATGCAACCGGAAGCCGGTATTGGCGCATAGACGAATAATATTCCCGGTATTGGGTGGGATTTCTGGTTCAAACAAAACGATATTTAGCATACTGCCCCCATAAGACCTGGCGCGCAGAATATCAATTTATGGCAGGAAGGAAAACAGGCCCCGAAGGACCTGTTCTTTATGGCTAAAAATTAACGATGATACAGCGGCAGCCAAAGCACTAACCGCAATCCGCCCAACGGGCTGTCATCGGCTTTCACCCAACCACGATGTTGCTGAACGGCAGTTTCTACAATCGCAAGCCCCAACCCAGTTCCACCAGATTCGCGATCGCGCGCTTCGTCTGTGCGATAGAACGGACGGAATATTTGTTCACGATCTTCCGGGCTGACGCCTGGGCCATCATCATCCACCGTGACAGTAATCCCTTTATTATCAACGGAGAAGTTGACTGCAATTTTCGTGTGCGAATAACGTAATGCGTTGCGGACGATATTTTCTAACGCGCTTTCCAGTGCGTTAGGGTTACCGTACATCAACCACGGGCCTGGCGGATAAGTCACTTCCAGCGATTTGCCCATCTGTTCGGCTTCAAAGGCGGCGTTATCCAGCACTTCGGACCAAATTTGATTGGCTTTCATCGTCTCGCTCGCCAGCGCGTTTTTCTGCTGGTTGCGGGACATCACTAACAAGTCGTTGATCATGCCATCAAGACGCTGAGCTTCCGTTTCGATGCGCTCCAGCTCCTTGCTTTCACCCGTTTTGCGGCGCAACAAAGCTGTGCCTAATTGCAAACGGGTTAACGGGGTACGCAGTTCGTGAGAGATATCAGACAACAACCTTTGTTGGCTTGTCATCATCCTTTCCAGTGCGGTAATCATCTGGTTAAAACTGGCTCCGGCGGCGAGAAACTCTTGCGGCCCGGATTCAAGTTCAGGATGCTGACGCAAATTCCCCTGAGCCACTTCATCCGCCGCGTTTTTCAACTTACGTGCCGGTTTTGCCAGGCTCCACGCCAGCCATAACAGCAGCGGTGAACTGACCAGCATCGTGACAATGAGTAACAGTAAAGGCCTATCAAACAGCAGGTTAATAAAATCAGACTGGGAATTACTTGCAGGGCGAATCAGGTAGAGCTGGTAGTTATCCTCACCATCACGCACAGCGAATGGCCCCACCAATTCTACGCGACCGTATTTTTTCTTTTGCGGATGATCGGCGTTATCAGACTGGCCGATAAAGTTACGAATGATCTGCATTTCATTGCGCTGGGCGCCAATAACTCGCCCTTCGCTGGTCACGAGTAACAAACGCTGACCCGGCGGTGCCCATTTATCAATGGCCCGGAACAAGCGACGCCACCACATCAAGTCGTTTGGGGGATCGTTTTCAAGTTCCGCTTCGACATGCTGTTCAATCATGGTGCCTTGACGTTGCTCATTCTCCATCAATTCGGTCATTTGACGCGAATCCAGTTTAGGCAGCATCAGCACTAGCATCAGCACTAACGCCAACGTCAACCAGAAGATGGCAAAAATACGCGCGGTAAGGCTACTTATCATGAAGCAGACACCATCAGGTAGCCGCGGCCACGTAATGTTTTAAACCACGGATGACCATCTTTGCGATCCGGCAATTTACGACGCAGGTTGGAAATATGCATGTCGATTGCGCGGTCGAAAGGTGTCAGGCGTTTACCCAGAACTTCCTGGCTTAAATGTTCGCGTGAAACTACCTGGCCCAGATGCTGCGCCAGCAAATAGAGTAGGGTGAATTCGGTACCGGTCAAATCCAGCGCTTGTCCATCAAAGCTGGCTTCCTGACGGCCTGGGTTAAGGCTTAAACCGTCAACTTCGACAGTCGGTGAGCCACTGTCACTGTTTTGTTGCTGCTCACTCCAGTGTGAACGACGCAAAATAGCGCGTATACGAGCCACCAGCTCACGATCGTTGAATGGTTTAGGCAGATAGTCATCGGCACCTAGCTCGAGGCCGAGAACGCGATCCAGCTCACTTCCTCGCGCTGTTAGCATAATGACTGGGGTCTGGTGTGACTGGCGCAACTCTTTCAAAGTATCAATGCCATTTTTCTTTGGCATCATCACGTCGAGCAATAAAAGGTCAATGGTGTCATCAAGAAGTTCCAACGCTTGTTCGCCGTCGTGGGCAACAATTACGTTAAAACCTTCCATGTCGAGCAGTTCCTTTAACAGGGAAGTAAGCTCTCGGTCATCATCAACTAGCAGAATTTTATTCATTGTTAAATTACCTCCGAGGCAGAAATTACGTCATCAAGGCGCGCTAATCTATGACTTTACGTTGTTTTACACCCCCTGACGCTAGTTTGCAGCGGGAATCGTAGACTGAATCTCGTTGAATCGCAGCACAGATGATTTCAGGAGCAAGTGATGCGCAATGTTACCGCTGCCGTCATGGCCTCTACATTGACTCTGATAACCCTGGCGAGCCAAGCCAAAGAGTTACCGGCCAGCGATAACTGGTACCAGGGCGGTGAAGGTTTAGTAAAGCGTAATCACCTCCAGAGCCATATGTTCGATGGGATAAACCTTACCGAACAACAGCGCCAACAAATGCGCGATCTTATGCAACGGGCACGGCATGATAGCCCACCCGTGAATGTAAGCGAAATGGAGACCATGCATAATCTGGTCACCGCAGACAATTTTGATGAAACGGCAGTGCGTGTCCAGGCTGAAAAAATGGCACAAGAACAAGTGACTCGCCAGGTTGAAATGGCGAAAGTACGCAACCAAATGTACCGCTTGTTAAGCCCTGAGCAACAGGCCGTTTTAAATGACAAACACCAACAGCGCATGGATCAATTCCGTGAACTGGCGGACCTGCAACAGATGTCTTCGATGCAGGCACTGAGTAGTAGCAGTAAGCATAGTAACCAGTAACAAACCCTGTTTTCCTTGCCATAGACACCATCCCTGTCTTCCCCGCCTTAACAGGCGGGTTTTTTTTGCCTGAAGGTTCAGATGAATCCGCTATACTAGCCAGCAATCATTTGCTGGAGCCCCTATGAATCAACAATATGGGAAACTGGTCAGCCGTGCAGCAATCGCCGCAACGGTAATGGCATCATTGTTACTTTTGATCAAGATTTTCGCCTGGTGGTATACCGGTTCGGTCAGTATTCTGGCGGCATTGGTGGATTCGCTGGTGGACATTGCTGCGTCGCTGACTAACCTTCTTGTCGTACGTTACTCACTGCAACCGGCGGATGAAGAGCATACCTTTGGCCATGGCAAAGCGGAATCGCTGGCAGCACTCGCGCAAAGTATGTTTATTTCAGGTTCTGCGTTATTCCTTTTTTTGACGGGGATCCAACATTTAGCTGAACCGTCACAGATGAAACAACCTTTAGTTGGCGTCGTAGTCACGGTCATTGCATTATTCAGCACGTTAATTCTTGTGACCTTCCAGCGCTGGGTTGTGAGAAAGACGCAAAGTCAGGCCGTTCGGGCAGATATGCTTCATTATCAGTCTGATGTTATGATGAACGGAGCAATTCTCGTTGCATTGGCGCTGTCCTGGTATGGCTGGCACCGTGCGGATTCGATCTTTGCTTTAGGTATTGGCGTCTATATTTTATATAACGCGATTCGAATGGGGCATGAAGCCGTACAATCTCTTTTGGACCGTGCTTTACCGGATGATGAACGTCAGGCAATTATTGATATCATCAATGCATGGCCAGGGGTCAAAGGGGCGCATGACTTACGTACGCGGCAGTCAGGGCCGACTCGCTTTATTCAAGTCCATATTGAAATGGAAGACAATCTACCACTGGTTCAGGCGCATGTTATCGCCGAACAAGTGGAGCAAGCGATATTGCGTCGCTTCCCTGGGTCAGATGTGATTATTCACCAGGACCCCTGCTCGGTTGTTCCGACGCAGCAACAAGGGCATTTTGAGCTTTAATTTTTCGTTGTAAGGTCAGGCTGAACCGACGTTTTGTGGTTAAGATACCGGCATATGGCCTGACCTGAATCAATTCAGCAAGAAGCGGTTGTTATACTATTTGTAGCAGAGTCGACGCCTCGGCATGCCGCAGGCCGTTTCCGGCAACAGGATTAATTTGCATTCAAAAGTTCAGAGGTAGTCATGATCAAAAAAATTGGTGTGTTGACGAGTGGCGGTGATGCGCCGGGTATGAACGCCGCGATTCGTGGTGTTGTTCGTGCAGCATTGTCGGAAGGTCTGGAAGTCGTAGGTGTTTATGACGGCTATCTGGGTCTGTATGAAGACCGCATGGTGAATCTGGACCGTTATAGCGTGTCCGATATGATTAACCGCGGTGGTACCTTCCTGGGTTCCGCTCGTTTCCCGGAGTTTCGTGATGAGAAAATCCGTGAAGTGGCTATCGAGAATTTGAAAAAACGCGGTATCGATGCGCTGGTTGTTATCGGCGGTGATGGCTCCTATATGGGTGCAATGCGCCTGACCGAAATGGGCTTCCCATGCATCGGTCTGCCAGGCACCATTGATAACGACATTAAAGGTACCGATTACACTATCGGTTTCTTCACCGCGCTGGAAACAGTCGTGGAAGCAATCGACCGTCTGCGTGACACCTCTTCTTCCCACCAGCGTATTTCTATCGTGGAAGTGATGGGTCGTTACTGTGGCGACCTGACCTTAGCTGCGTCCATTGCGGGTGGCTGTGAGTTTGTTGTCCTGCCAGAAGTTGAGTTCAATCGCGAAGACCTGGTTGAAGAAATCAAAGCGGGCATCGCGAAAGGTAAAAAACACGCTATCGTGGCGATTACCGAGCACATCTGCGATATCGACGAGCTGGCTCAATATATCGAGACAGAAACCAAACGCGAAACTCGCGCCACCGTTCTGGGCCACATTCAGCGCGGCGGTTCACCGGTTGCTTACGACCGTATTCTGGCTTCCCGCATGGGTGCTTACTCCATCGAACTGCTGCTGCAAGGCCACGGCGGCCGTTGCGTAGGCATTCAGAATGAGAAACTGGTTCACCACGACATCATCGACGCTATCGAAAGTATGAAGCGTCCGTTCAAAGGTGACTGGTTGGATTGCGCGAAGAAACTCTACTAATTCACTAACAGTGAAAATTGAAGCCGGGGAAACCCGGCTTTTTATCGTTTGTTATATGCTCGATAGTTATAGCCAATCTTTTTTTATTCTTTAATGAATGGTTAAATTTCTGGCACGCTGCTTTCATCAAATCTGATTAAAGAGAGCGAACGATGAATAAGTGGGGAGTTGGACTTACATTACTGTTGGCGTCAACCAGCGTACTGGCAAAAGATATTCAGTTACTTAACGTCTCATACGATCCCACTCGCGAACTTTATGACGAGTACAACAAGGCGTTCAGTGCACACTGGAAACAACAAACCGGCGATAACGTTGTTATCCGCCAGTCTCATGGTGGTTCCGGTAAACAAGCCACATCGGTAATCAATGGTATTGAAGCTGATGTCGTAACCTTGGCGCTGGCCTACGATGTGGATGCTATTGCCGAGCGTGGCCGTATCGACAAAAACTGGATCAAACGCCTGCCGGATAACTCCGCACCTTACACTTCAACCATCGTTTTCCTGGTACGCAAAGGTAACCCGAAACAAATTCATGACTGGAACGATCTGATTAAACCGGGCGTTTCAGTTATTACCCCGAACCCGAAAAGCTCAGGCGGTGCGCGCTGGAATTATCTGGCAGCGTGGGGTTACGCCCTGCATCACAACAACAACGACCAGGCCAAAGCGCAGGATTTCGTGAAGGCACTGTACAAGAACGTTGAAGTGCTGGATTCCGGCGCTCGTGGTTCAACCAATACCTTCGTTGAGCGTAATATCGGTGACGTACTGATTGCCTGGGAAAACGAAGCGCTGCTGGCAACCAAAGAGCTGGGTAAAGATAAATTTGAAATTATCACCCCGAGCGAGTCAATTCTGGCTGAGCCGACCGTATCCGTAGTCGATAAAGTCGTGGATAAAAAAGGTACTCAGGAAGTGGCAGCGGCCTACCTGAAATACCTCTACTCGCCGGAAGGCCAGGAAATTGCAGCGAAGAATTACTACCGCCCACGTAATGCGGATGTGGCGAAGAAATATGAAAACGCCTTCCCTAAACTGAAGTTGTACACCATTGATGAAGAGTTTGGCGGCTGGACAAAAGCGCAGAAAGAACACTTCTCGAATGGCGGAACCTTCGACCAGATTAGTCAGCGTTAAGTTTAAAGACGGCCCCGCTTGGGGCCGTTTTGCTTTTGAGTTCCCGCCGTTTGCGTTACGCTGAGCAACTCTCTCCAGCCCCTGAGGTTTCAATGCTGCGGTGTCGACGCACGATAGTTGTCACTATATTCCTGTTGATTGTTGCCGCTATCGCCTGGTTTAGTCTGCGGCAATACCTGCATCACCCGGATGCGCTCTGGCGTATCGTCAGCCAGCAATGCGTACCCAATCAGCAAAAAAATCAAAACCCCGAACCGTGCGCCAAAGTGGATTTGCCATCGGGATTCGTGCTCCTGAAAGATATTCATGGCCCGCTTCAATACCTGCTGATGCCCACAGCGAAAATGAAAGGGATGGAAAGCCCTGAGCTATTGCAGGCGCAAACCCCCAATTTCTTCTGGCTGGCGTGGCAGCAGCGCGAAATGATGAGTGTTCGCCGTGGGTCGCATGTTCCTGATGATGTGGTTTCGCTGACGATAAACTCCACGTCAGGCCGTACTCAAAACCAGCTTCATATTCATATTTCTTGTCTGCGGGCAGATGTGCGTGGGCAGTTGAATCAGTATGCAAATACGCTGAGCAACCAATGGCAGGCGTTTCCGGAATCACTGGCGGGAAACCAGTACATCGCCAGAAAAGTGAGTGCGGCGGAGTTTTCGCAACGTGGCCCGTTCATCATGCTGGCAAACCAGGTTCCCCAGGCTCGCGAACATATGGGGCGTTACAGTCTGGCGATGGCGAAACTGGCTGACGGGGATTGGGTCATTTTGGCTACAGAGCGGAACTTACTGCGTTTGAACCTCGCATCTGCGGAGCAAATACAAGATCACGATTGCGGATTGTTGAAAAAATAAAGGCCCTGCCGGAGCAGAGCCTTAATATTCCTAAGCGAGAATACTTACGCTTGTTTCGCTTCAGCCGCAGCTTTAACGATAACGGCGAAAGCGTCAGCTTTCAGAGATGCGCCGCCAACCAGGGCACCATCGATGTCCGGCTGAGCAAACAGCTCTGCTGCGTTTTTGTCGTTTACGGAACCGCCGTACTGGATGATCACTTGTTCAGCGACTTTAGCATCAGCTTTAGCGATGTGGTCACGAATGAATTTGTGAACAGCCTGAGCTTGAGCTGGAGTTGCTGATTTGCCCGTACCGATTGCCCATACTGGTTCGTAAGCGATTACCACGCCTTCGAATGCAGCCGCGCCCTGAGTTTTCAGAACAGCGTCAATCTGACGTGCACAAACTTCTTCAGTTTTGCCCGCTTCGTTTTCTGCTTCGGTTTCGCCAATGCAAAGAACCGGAATCAGGCCAACTTCTTTCAGAATGGCGAATTTCTTAGCGATCAGTTCGTCAGACTCTGCGTGGTAAGTACGACGCTCTGAGTGACCGATGATGATGTATTTAGCACCAACATCTTTCAGCATTTCAGCAGAAACTTCACCGGTAAATGCGCCAGACAGGTTCAGGTCAACGTTCTGAGCACCAAGAATGATGTGGCTGCCAGAAGCGGCATGTTTAGCCAGATCCAGGTACATTGTTGGAGGAGCGATAGCAACGCCACAGCCAGCAACGCCAGCCAGTTCTTTGCGTAAGCCAGCAATCAGCTCGTGTACCATGTGCTTGCTGCCGTTCAGTTTCCAGTTACCCATCACCAAAGGATGTCGCATCTTAATTCTCCACAAGGTCAAACTAATAAAAGAATCGCTGCCGTTCAGGCAGCATGGTCTGTGAAACAGTATAGAGACTCAACAGACTAAAGGCTTTGCTTTTTGTCATTTATTCGCCGTTGTTCAGTGTCTCTGATAGCGTTAGCTTAATCGGTTCAACTGCGAAGGTAAGCCCCTTTTCACCGTTATCCGCAACAACATAGCGAATAGCGCCATCAGTTTGCGCGTAATAACGTTTGTTCTTTCCATCGCTGAGTAATTTGGTGAGTTTTGCCACGCTTTGCGGTTTTGAAAGCGACGGGGTAAAAGTGCGAATCAGCGCTGACATGTATTCAGAAGCTTTCGCTCGCGCCGCTTTTTGCTCCGGGCCCTGAATCGGCAACCACGTTATCTGCATCGACTTTATTTTCAACGTACCGCGCTCAAGTGCCGTAGATGCGTAGAGATTTTCGTTTATTTTGCTGGCAGCACGCATCAGGTTTACTTCATCGGTGCTGGAGTCGATAGCGCGGAATTCATTGATCGGCAAAGACGGGTTTTCTGCGGTGAATTTTTCCCGAAACTGCGTAATGTTCATATCAAATGTTGGTGCACCCGCCAGTAAATATGGAGCGGCTTGCAGTGGTGAGGCGGAATCTGAAGGCGGGTCGGCCCAAACCACCGCAGCGGGTAGCATCAGTAAAGCCAGAGCTGCAAACAGATGTCTCATTGACAAATTCTCCTGTGAATTCTGCTTCCCGATTAAATCGGCATTCCGTTGGCTTGTCAAAACCCGGCATAGCCAGGGTACACTACGGCGCTAAACAATAAAATGGACCTTACCATGACCATACAGCAATGGCTGTTCTCTTTTAACGGACGTATTGGACGCCGTGACTTCTGGATTTGGATTGGCGTTTGGTTAGTCGCGCTGATCATTCTCTTCACCCTCGCGGGTGCTGAAATTATGCCTTATTCCACCGCCGGTTTCTTCTTATCGGGTTCTTTGATTCCGACTGCCGCTGTGATTGTGAAACGTCTGCACGATCGCAATAAGAAAGGCTGGTGGGCGCTACTGTTTATTCCGGCATGGCTGTTGCTTGCCGGAAATTGGGAAACATTCGGCACATTAGCGCAGTGGGGACTTGGGCGTTTTATCCCAACCTTGATTCTGGTGATGGTCATTATGGACCTGGGTGCATTTGTTGGCACCCAGGGTGAGAATCGCTTTGGTAAAGATACAAGCGAAGTGAAGTACCGCTAACACTACCAGTAGTGTTCAGCTGTCATATGGCCCGGTCGGCGGCGCAAATGTTTGGTCATCTGCCGGGTATCTTTCAGCAGCTGCTGCGTATCACGTACCATCTGCGGGTTGCCGCACAACATCACATGGCTAGTTTCGGTATTCATCGGCAGACCTACAGCCGCTTCCAGTTCACCGCTCTCGATAAGTGCAGGCACGCGTCCGGTCAATGAACCCGGAATTGATTCCCGGCTCACCACGGTCTGAATCCGCAATTTCCCTTCGTATTGCTGCTGAAGTTTTTGCATCAATGGCAAATAACTCAAATCCTGCGCATAACGCACGGCATGCAGCAAAACGATATTCTCGAAACGATCCAGGTCTTTGCCTTCCTGCAAAATCGAAAGATAGGGGCCTAATGCGGTACCTGTCGCCAACATCCATAAAGTCTGACAGTCCGGGACTTCATCCAGGACAAAGAACCCCGCGGCTTCGCTCACCAGCATAATTTCGTCACCGGGTTGCAGAGCATGCAGGCGTGGGCTGAGTTTGCCCTCAGGCACCGTGACTAGATAAAACTCAAGATTAGGGTCGCTCGGCGCGTTGACGTAGGAATAGGCGCGCTGCACGCGTTCGCCATCAATTTCCATCCCAAGCTTGGTGAATTGCCCGGCGGTGAAAGGGGCGACAGGCGCATGCACAGTGAGACTAAATAGAGCGTCCGTCCAGTTTTCAATCTGGATGACTTTACCTTTGACCCATTCCGCCATGATGTTCATTCCCCTCTGTGTCTATTGCCCTATCTTCACCAGAAAACTGTGAGATTTCCAGCCGGTTAAAGCTGGAAAGCTCATTCAGACAAACGGCAGTCTTACAGAATATGTGTTTGTACGTCTGGATCTTTGCGGTCGAGATAGTGAATAGATTTGATGCGGCGAATGGTGCGCGATTTACCACGAATCAGCAGTGTTTCAGTGGTCGCCATATTCCCTTTACGGGTAATGCCGTCCAGCAAATCACCTTTGGTGATACCGGTCGCGGAGAAAATCACGTTGTCGTTACGCGCCATATCGTCGAGTTTCAATACCACACCCGCTTCAATGCCCATCGCTTTGCAGCGCTCAAGCTCTTTCTCACCCATTACACGGTTTTCTTCGCTATCGCCTTTGACGTGGTGACGGGCCAACAGGCGGCCTTGCATGTCGCCATCCAACGCGCGAATAACTGCTGCGGAAATCACGCCCTCAGGTGCGCCGCCGATACCGTACATCACATCGACTTCGCTATCTGGCATGCAGGTCAGAATGGATGCCGCAACATCACCATCAGGGATGGCGAAAACACGCACGCCAAGTTTTTGCAGTTCAGCAATGGTGGCGTCGTGGCGCGGTTTGGCGAGAATGGTCACAGTGAGTTCACTCAGTGGTTTGTTGAGTGCAACAGCAATGTTATAGAGGTTTTCAGCCAACGGCAGATTGAGGTCGATAATGCCTTTAGCACCAGGGCCAACAATCAGTTTTTCCATGTACATGTCAGGTGCGTTCAGGAAACTGCCTTTATCGCCAACTGCTAAAACGGCCAGCGCGTTGGCCTGGCCCATTGCCGTCATGCGAGTGCCTTCAATCGGGTCAACGGCGATATCTACAGCGTCGCCCTGTCCGGTCCCGACTTTTTCGCCAATGTAGAGCATCGGTGCTTCGTCGATTTCCCCTTCACCAATCACAATCTGGCCGTCAATATTGACCTGATTAAGCATGATACGCATGGCGTGAACGGCTGCGCCATCCGCTGTATTTTTATCGCCACGGCCCAACCATTTATAACCAGCCAGTGCCGCAGCTTCGGTTACGCGGGAAAATTCAATCGCAAGTTCTCGTCTCATCACACACTCATTTAAGAAGCAGAATTGCGACCGAGTTTAGCACAGGCGGGGAGGGGGGATCCCCTCTCGGCATGGAGAGGGGAAGGGTGAGGCAATTAACTTTCGTCGTGGTCTTCCCACGCAAGCGCACGCTTAACGGCTTTTTTCCAGCCAGCGTAACGGACGTTACGTTCGGTTGTTTCGATACCCGGACGGAACTCTTTCTCGATAACTGCTTTCTCGCTTACTTCATCCAGATTCTGCCAGAAACCAACGGCCAGGCCTGCAAGATAAGCAGCACCTAACGCTGTGACTTCACGCACTTCCGGGCGCTCTACGCGCGTACCCAAAATGTCTGCCTGGAACTGCATCAGGAAGTTGTTCGCCACCGCGCCGCCGTCGACGCGCAGGGCGTGCAGGCGAATATCGGCGTCGGCCTGCATGGCTTCCAGCACATCACGAGTCTGGTAAGCGATGGATTCAAGCGTTGCACGGATAATGTGGTTGGCATTTACACCACGCGTCAGGCCGAAGATGGCGCCGCGAGCATACGGATCCCAGTAAGGTGCGCCCAGGCCAGTAAAGGCTGGAACGACGTACACGCCGTTGGTGTCTTTTACTTTCGTCGCGAAATACTCGGAGTCAGTTGCATCGCTGATGAGTTTCATCTCATCACGCAGCCACTGAATTGACGCGCCGCCCATGAATACCGCGCCTTCCAGCGCATAATTCACTTCACCGCGTGGGCCACAGGCAATCGTCGTCAGCAATCCGTGAGTGGATTTCACTGCTTGTGTGCCGGTGTTCATCAGCATAAAGCAGCCGGTGCCGTAGGTGTTTTTCGCCATCCCTTCTTTTACACACAGCTGGCCGAAGAGTGCCGCCTGCTGGTCACCGGCGATCCCAGCGATAGGAATACGCGTACCGCCTTTACCACCGATGTTAGTCTGGCCGTAAACTTCGGAGGATTTACGCACTTCTGGCAGCATCGCACGTGGAATATCCAGCGCTTCCAGCATGCGGTCATCCCAGTCCAGGCTGTGGATGTTAAACAGCATGGTGCGCGAGGCATTGGTGTAGTCAGTGACGTGCACGCGCCCTTGAGTCATTTTCCAGATAAGCCAGGTATCGACAGTACCGAACAGCAGTTCACCACGGCGAGCACGCTCACGTGAACCTTCAACATGGTCAAGAATCCACTTTACTTTGGTGCCGGAGAAGTACGGGTCAACAACCAGGCCTGTGTTGGATTTGATGTACTCTTCCAGGCCGTCGCGTTTCAGCTGTTCGCAGATTTCAGCGGTACGACGACACTGCCAGACGATGGCGTTATAAATTGGTTTGCCGGTCTCTTTTTCCCAGACAATCGCGGTTTCACGCTGGTTGGTGATACCAATCGCGGCAATTTGGTCTGAGTTGATGTCGGCTTTCGCCAGCACTTCGACAAGCGTGGAACTTTGTGTTGCCCAAATCTCCATTGGGTCGTGCTCTACCCATCCCGCTTTTGGGTAGATTTGCTGAAATTCGCGCTGTGAAACGCTAACAACGTTGGCATCATGATCCAGGACGACGGCGCGGGAGCTGGTTGTACCCTGGTCAAGTGCGACGATATATTTTTTTTCGTGAGTCATAATCTTGTCCTGAAGTCAGTCTTACAAAGAAGCATTTTGCTGTGTGGAAGCCTCGGATTTTTTATCCTCTTCAACAACACAAACATCACAAGGTAAATGGTGGCCAATCAACTTACGGTAGCCAAACGCGCCAAGGGCTGCACCGACTATCGGGCCAAATACAGGCACCAGGAAGTAAGGAATATCGCGGCCACCGGTAAAGGCAACGTCGCCCCAGCCTGCTAACCAGGCGAAAAGTTTCGGGCCAAAGTCACGTGCTGGATTCATCGCAAATCCGGTCAACGGCCCCATTGAAGCACCGATTACCGCAATCAGTAAGCCAATCAGCAATGGTGCTAATGGGCCACGCGGGATGCCATTGCCATCGTCAGTCAGCGCCAGAATAACGCCCATCAGAATGGCTGTGATCACCATCTCTACGGCAAACGCCTGCACCAGATTGATGTGTGGGTTAGGGTAGGTTGAGAAGATACCTGCCAAATCCAGGCTTTCCACGCTGCCGCGTACCATGTGGTGCGTCTGCTCGTAATCCAGGAATAAATTGTAATACAGGCCATAGACCAAAGCTGCGGCACAGAACGCACCTGCAACTTGCGAAAGAATAAACGGCACCACTTTACGTTTATCGAAGCAGGCGAACAGGCAAAGTGCGATAGTCACCGCCGGGTTAAGATGTGCACCGGAAACTCCTGCAGTCAGGTAGATAGCCATCGCTACTCCCAAACCCCAGATGATACTGATTTCCCACTGCCCGAAGCTTGCGCCCGCGACTTTTAAGGCGGCGACACATCCGACACCAAAGAAAATCAACAACGCGGTACCCATGAACTCGGCGATGCACTGACCTTTCAAGGTTGATGGAGCTGTCTGACTCATAGTAGGGTCCTGAAGGCAAAATTAATGATTATTGTTTGTTCGGGCTTCCCTGCCGCGCAGGTGCCATGTAGGCATAGTGTTAATTTATCGTTAACGAACATAAGCGAGAAATATCGAACTTTAAATTTGTGTTGTTCGTCATAAAAATGAGCGATTTCGCGCTGAAGTGTGCGCATTATCACCCAGAAAAGACAACGCAAACGCTCATGGAAGTAATCAATGGGTTAACAAATAGTGATTTTAGCGCTCATGGTCATTCGGCATATGCTGAAAAACGTTATGTTATGCAAAGAGCGCTTGAACTCGCTGGACACGGCTACTCACGCTACTTACAATCGAGACACGCTGCGTGGAGCGCATATATTCATAAGGTGTCATCGGGGAACATCCGGGACGGGGATTTAGAAATCCATCAACGCCTTGCAATTCAGAAGAGGTTCAGAAATGTCATTTGAAGTGTTTGAGAAACTGGAAGCAAAAGTACAGCAGGCGATTGATACCATTACCCTGCTGCAAATGGAAATTGAAGAGCTGAAAGAGACCAACAATAATTTGTCTCAGCAAGTTCAGCAGTCTCAGAGCAACCATGAAGAACTAGTGCGCGAAAACAATTCTCTGAAAGAACAGCAGCACGTTTGGCAGGATCGTCTGCATGCGCTGCTGGGTAAGATGGAAGAAGTGTAAGACTTAAGCTAGAAAAAGAACGGGCGCCCCAGGGCGCCCGTTTTGTTATTCGATATCGAGGGGATCTTCGGAAAGGATAATGCCGGTATTGTCCGCATACAGATGGTCACCGGAGAAGAAGGTCACGCCACCAAAGTTAACGCGCACATCACTTTCGCCAATGCCAACTCCTGCTGAACCTACCGGAATGGCGGCAATTGCCTGAATACCAATATCCAGTTCTTCCAGGTCATCGACCTGGCGTACAGCACCGTATACGACGATGCCTTCCCACTCATTTTGAGTCGCCAGACGGGCAAGTTCTGCATCAATCAAAGCACGGCGAACAGAGCCGCCACCATCGATTACCAGCACTCGGCCACGGCCATTTTGTTCGAGCAGATCATACAACAATCCGTTGTCCTCGAAACATTTCACCGTGATGATTTGCCCGCCAAAGGACGACCGCCCACCGAAGTTGGAAAACAGCGGTTCAACGACGTTGACATCTTCCTGATAGATGTCGCAAAGCTCGGAAGTATCATATTTCATAGGATTAAGGTTCTGTTGCTGCATGAGTTGTCAGTATATCGCTTAATCCCAACTGTTGGCAAAATCATCAATTGTTAATTGATATTTGTCAGCTAAAACGACACCGTACTGAGCACAACTCCTACCGCAAACAACAAGTTAGTCAGCAATGCAGCTTTAACAGTTCGTTCGAGCATTGGGCGCATGGCGACCGGTTCCATCTCACGCAGTACGAAACGAGCCTGCTTAATCAGTAGTGGTGCTGCAAGCACAAACAGCCATCCCCAGAGGCTTTGCAGCCACACCAGGTTAAATACCGCCAGGCACGCCAGCGCCCCCATTAACAGGCAAGCATGATAGCGACGGGCAAGCACTGGGCCCAGGCGCACAGCCAGCGTGTTTTTACCGTTCTCACGGTCGCTGTCGATATCGCGCAAGTTATTGATGTTCAGCACAGCTGTTGCCAGTAATCCGCAAGCTGTCGCGGGTAAAAACACTAACGGTGCTAGAGCGTGAGCCTGCAGATACCAGGTACCAGCCACACTTAACCAACCAAAGAAGACCAGTACTGAAATGTCCCCAAGCCCCATGTAACCATACGGACGAGTTCCGACGGTGTAAGTAATAGCCGCGATGATAGCCAGCAAACCGAGCACCAGGAAACCGAGAAAATCTGCCAGCGTACGGCAAGCAACCGCGACCAGCGCCAGGCCAGAAACGCAGATTAATACCACTGTGATAATCAGCGCCTTTTTCATCTGCGCCTGGGTAATCACGCCTTTTTGCATTCCGCGCAATGGCCCGATTCTGTCTTCTTTGTCGCTGCCTTTTACCGCATCACCGTAGTCATTCGCCAGGTTTGAGAGGATTTGCAGTAACCCGGCAGTCAGCAGTGCCAGCAATGCAATAGCGGGGTTGAACACGCCTTGCCAGAAAGCCAGCGCGGATCCACAGACGATAGAGGCAAATGCCAGTGGTAATGTGCGTGGGCGCAAGCTTTCAAGCCAGGCTTGAGTCGTGCTTACAGAGTGCGATTCGCTCATAGTTCTCTCTGTTAGATATAAAAAAATGGAGGGCATAAGCCCTCCATTTCAAATGAAGAAAATACGTTGAGCGGGATTATAGGATAAAACGGCTCAAGTCTTCATCTGCTACCAACTCATCCAGATGTTTGCTGACATATTCGCCGTCAATCAGGATGGATTGGCCGTTCATTTCGCTGGCATCGTAAGAGATATCTTCAACCAGGCGTTCTAACACAGTGTGCAGACGACGCGCCCCGATGTTTTCGGTGGACTCGTTCACTTGCCATGCGGCCTGA
Organism: Buttiauxella cochleicola; assembly: GCF_021283185.1. Classification (NCBI taxonomy): domain Bacteria; kingdom Pseudomonadati; phylum Pseudomonadota; class Gammaproteobacteria; order Enterobacterales; family Enterobacteriaceae; genus Buttiauxella; species Buttiauxella cochleicola. The sequence continues at coordinate 42,301 of NZ_JAJSOS010000014.1, read as the reverse complement.
GCAATGCGGCGAATACCGTCTTCGGTAAAGTCGATATTCACGCCTTCGGTGCCTAGCAGCGCTTTGTACTGCACGGTGATAGACGCGTTTGGCTCAGTCAGAATGCGCTCGAAATCTTCAACAGTCAGTGCCTGAAGTTCCACACGAATTGGCAGACGACCCTGCAATTCTGGGATCAGGTCTGACGGACTTGCGACCTGGAATGCGCCAGATGCGATAAACAGGATGTGGTCAGTTTTGACCATACCGTGTTTAGTCGAAACGGTGCAGCCTTCAACCAGCGGCAGTAAGTCACGCTGAACGCCTTCACGGGAAACGTCCGGGCCGGAACTGTTGCCACCACGCTTACAGATTTTGTCGATCTCATCGATAAACACGATGCCGTGTTGCTCGACGGCATCAATGGCGTCTTGCTTCAACTCTTCCGGGTTCACAAGCTTGGCGGCTTCTTCTTCAATCAGAAGTTTCATCGCCTCTTTGATTTTCAGCTTGCGTGGTTTTTGCTTCTGGCCGCCCAGGTTCTGGAACATAGACTGCAACTGGCTGGTCATTTCTTCCATGCCAGGAGGAGCCATGATCTCAACGCCCATCGGTGCCGCAGCCAGATCGATTTCAATTTCTTTATCGTCTAACTGGCCTTCACGCAATTTTTTACGGAAAGACTGACGCGCTGTAGATGGCTCAGGTGCCGTTTCGTTTTGACCCCAGTTGTTCTTAGCAGGAGGGATCAGCACATCAAGAATGCGCTCTTCGGCCATTTCTTCGGCACGGTAGCGGTTTTTCTCGATGGATTGCAGGCGAACCATTTTCATCGCAGAATCGGTCAAATCGCGGATGATAGAATCAACTTCTTTACCAACATAACCCACTTCGGTGAATTTGGTGGCTTCGACTTTGATGAACGGTGCGTTGGCAAGTTTTGCCAGACGACGGGCGATTTCGGTTTTACCCACGCCAGTTGGGCCGATCATCAGAATGTTTTTTGGCGTAACTTCATGACGCAGCTCTTCATCAAGCTGCATACGGCGCCAGCGGTTACGCAGCGCAATCGCCACGGAACGCTTGGCATTGTCCTGGCCAATGATGTGTTTGTTCAGTTCGCTGACAATTTCGCGTGGAGTCATTTCAGACATGGGGATTCCTTACGCCTTAGACGCTAATTCTTCAATAGTGTGGAAATGGTTGGTGTAGATGCAGATATCACCGGCAATCCCCAGCGATTTCTCTACGATGTCACGAGCACCCAGTTCGGTATTTTCAAGAAGGGCACGTGCCGCTGCCTGGGCATACGGGCCACCGGAACCAATTGCAATCAGGTCATCTTCTGGCTGAATAACGTCACCATTACCGGTGATGATAAGAGATGAATTTTCATCGGCGACGGCAAGCAGCGCTTCGAGTTTGCGCAGCATACGATCGGTACGCCAGTCTTTTGCCAGTTCAACCGCAGCTTTCACCAGGTGGCCCTGGTGCATTTCTAGCTTGCGCTCAAACAGTTCGAAAAGGGTAAAGGCATCCGCAGTACCGCCAGCAAAACCAGCAATCACTTTATCGTTATACAAACGACGTACTTTTTTGACGTTGCCTTTCATTACGGTGTTGCCGAGCGTGGCCTGACCATCACCACCGATTACGACATGGCCGTTACGGCGCACACTTACTATTGTTGTCACGAGCAGACCCCTTATTGCATAAACTGAATAAGTACCCCGATATTATATCGGGGTCGAATGCAATTATAGATGGGGGGGATTTTGGGGGTTTCAACCCCCAGCGCCAAGACGAATACAGTTAGAGTGGCCTGCCATCTTCAACTGACTAATCGTACCGTCAGCTTTCTCTTTGCCCTTGATTGGGCCAATGACGACTCGGTTCCAGCCATTGTTGGTCGTGATGCGTGAATCAAAACCTTCGAAAGCAAGCTGTGCACGGACAGTTTCTGCCTGTTCGGCACCCTTGAAGGAGCCACACTGTACCATCCAGCGTTTCTCATCCTTTGGCTTATCCTGAGGTGCCGGAGCCTGTTTGACTACTTCTTCACGGGTAATCGGCGCTGCTTTCGGCTGCGTCTCAGGCTGTGCTGCACGCTGCTGAGTATTATGCGGCGGCGTTTGCAACAAATCCTGATAAGGCTGCGCGTTTGATGTCGTTGTACGCGGTTGCTGCTGCACGGTACGTGGCTGTGTTACAGGCTGCGACTGCTGCTGAACGGCACGCGGTTGTGGGGCAACTTGTTGAGCGGTGAACTGCTGCTGTTGCGTTTGCTGCTGAATAATTTTTTGGCGCTGTAAGGTGTTCTGACGCTGTTCCGGCGTCTGCTCATTCCACGGTACTTCGTTCAACTGAGTAGGTTGCTGGCGCATATCGGCCTGCATCTGTTCCAGTAACTGGCGCTGTTCGCTGGTGAGCTGATCTTTATTCTGCACTTCACCACCGGCAGAAGGTTCGGTTGGGGCACGCACACCCGTCTGGCGATTTTCCAGTTCTTTGATATAACGCCAGCGCTCTTCCGGTTTAGGTGGCAGACCATTTCCTGTGACTTTGTGGCCAGGCAGGGTTTCGCTTTCATCTTTTTTATGATGAGTAATGAAGTAGAGAGCACCAATAAAGGTCACCAGAACGGCGGCCGCAATTGCGACCATTGTCGGCGAGACAGATGGTAGGCTGCGTTGCTTGCTGCGGGTGTTACTTTTCTTACGCCGCGTACCTGCCGATTGCCCGCGGCGTACATAATCTCGTTGTGCCACTATTGATTCGCTATATTTTATTCGTTTATCAGCCCGCCATGTTACTTAATGGATATCCCTTTGACCAGAATCCAGTGTCCTAAAGCGGGTCATTTTCTACTGCCAGGTGCGCTGGTGGAGCCTCGTTCAATGAGTTCACAGTCCAGCAAACGCGAACCACTACTCACGGTGTGCCCGTTAAGTTGATCCAATAACAACAGCATAGCTTCCCTCCCGATATCAAAACGGGGTTGCGCTACGGTGGTGAGCGGTGGGTCACAGAACTGTGAAAGTGCGATGTCATCAAAGCCCATAATCGATAAGTCTTCCGGCACTCGTAAGCCATTTCGCTTGGCCTGAGACAGTGCGCCCAGCGCCATCACATCGCTATGGCAGAACACCGCAGTCGGCGGATTGGGTAGTGCCATCAGCTGCGACAATGCAGCGGCACCGGCTTCATAAGTGAAGTTACCACGCGCAATGTAGTGCGGATCGATTACTGCCCCCGTACGACGTAATGCCTGGACATACCCCTGCAAGCGATAGTGACAAAGCGGCATCTCTTCCGGGCCAGCAATACAGGCAATTTTTTGATGGCCGAGCTGCTGTAAATAATAAACGGCGTTAAACGCTGCAGTCAGGTTATCGATATGAACCGTAGGCAATTCCAGCTCAGGAGCAAATTCGTTTGCCATTACCATCGGCGGCAAATTGCGTTGTTCTTCAATACTGGCATCAAAGGGAAGGCGTGAGCCTAGCAACAACATGCCATCAATCTGCTTGGTGATAATCAGATTAATGAAGGTTTTTTCCTGCTGATTTTGGTGGGCGCAATCGCCAATCAGCACTAGGTAGCCCTGGTCCGCAGCCGTCACTTCGATACCGCGGATGATTTCGCTAAAGAAGGGGTCGCAGATATCCGGGACAATAACCAAAATGGTGCGTGATTCATTACGCTTTAAATTTCGCCCCAGGGAGTGGGGTAAATAACCTACGGCTATTGCCGCTTGTTCCACACGATTACGAGTACTTTGCGATACTTTGTCCGGGTTCATTAATGCCCTGGACACCGTTGCAGTTGAGACTTTCGCTTGAACGGCAACATCTTTCATGGTTGCATTGGCAACCTGATTCTTCGGCTTCAACTTCTTCTCCTCGCGTGCACTGTACAGGTGCTGACAACGTCCGTGGTGTCTGACCATGTCCACATTCTTAGCAGAAATTGATGTTCGTTGGTTACAGTTATTTCATTAAAAGTGTGATGGTTGTTGAAATTTTCGATCCGCTTCGCATAACCACAGGACTTTGTGCTAGCCGTCAATTGGATCAACATCCAGCGTCCACTTCACTTTGCGTGATTCCGGTAAAGTATTGACCAGCTTCAACGAATGACTGACCAGTCGTTGCAGGCGTGCGCGCGAAGGGTGTTGCAGCAGAATTTGCCAACGGAAACGCCCACCGCGTTTGGGTTGTAAACATGGCACCGGGCCCATAACCCAGAGTTGCTCATCTCGTAACGGGCTGGACTCAAGCAGGTTTCGTAACTGCTGCAAGAAGAGCGGCGCCTGATGGTTATTTTGGTCTTCTGCACGGAACATGATGTGGCTGGTAAACGGTGGTAAGAACACCGTCTGGCGCTCTTTCAGTGCCTGGCTTGCGAAGTCGTCATAACCTTTGGTGAGCAGCGTTTGTAATAAAGGATGGTCAGGATGGTGAGTTTGCAGCATAACTTCGCCTTGTTTACCGGCGCGCCCTGCGCGGCCAGACACCTGGACATAAAGCTGTGCAAAACGCTCCGCTGCACGGAAATCGGCAGAAAATAGTGCGCCATCAACATCCAGCAAAGCCACCAGAGTCACATCCGGGAAGTGATGCCCTTTTGCGAGCATCTGCGTACCAATCAGAATCCGAGCACCGCCGCGATGGACTTCCGCCAGTTGCTGCTCAAGCGCGCCTTTACGGCTGGTGGTGTCGCGGTCAATACGCGAAATCGGCACACCCGGAAATTCAGGCTCAAGGCTGTGCTCAAGCTGCTCTGTTCCCATACCAACCGGAACCAGGTTGGTGGAACCACAATGCGGACATTGCTGGGGAATCGCTCTTTGGCTGTCGCAATGGTGGCAACGTAAATGACGCTGGCCCTGATGATAGGTGTAGTAGTGGTCGCAGCGCGGGCACTCCGCTATCCAGCCGCATTCATGGCACAGCAGAGCGGGAGCAAACCCGCGGCGGTTAAGAAACAGGATCACCTGGTTGTCAGCTTTAAGATGCTGGCCAATTTTTTTGATAAGCGCAGGCGCCAGGCCGGATTTCAGTGGCTGGCCTTTTAAGTCCACCACTTGCTGTGTTGCCGGGCGCGCATTACCGGCGCGTTTTGTCAGGCGTAGCTGGCGATATTTCCCCAGTTGAACATTGTGCAATGTTTCAAGGGCGGGGGTTGCTGAGCCGAGGATGATGGGAATATCTTCCGCATGTGCGCGGTACACGGCTAAATCACGAGCGTGATAACGCCAGCCTTCATGCTGCTTGTAAGAGCTGTCGTGCTCTTCATCTATAACAATGACGCCAAGTCGGCAAAACGGTGTGAACAGAGACGAGCGGGTGCCAATCACAATCGCGGCTTCGCCGCTGCGGGCTTTTAACCACACAGCAAGACGTTCACTGTCATTAAGTCCGGAGTGCAGCACTTCGACCGGAGCGTTAAAACGCTCACGGAAACGGGCGATGGTTTGCGGCGTCAGGCCAATTTCAGGTACCAGAACCAGCGCTTGTTTGCCTTGTGCCAGCACGTTTTCCAACACGCTAAGATAAACTTCCGTTTTACCCGAGCCGGTAATTCCCGCCAGCAGCCAGACGGCGAAATTGTCGACAGAACTATGAATGGCCCCAATGGCGGTGGCCTGCTCGGTGTTCAGGCGTAAACGCTCGCCTTCAACGGAATAGCTATCGCGCCAGTCCGTCGTCGCAGGGGCGGCACTTTTCAGGTCACATAAACCTTTGGCCCGCAGCGCTTGTAACCCAGGCTCGCTGATTTCCATTTCGTTCACCTGGTGACGCCAGATGATATTTTGCCGTACCGCTGCCAGCGCTTGTTGTTGTTTAGGGGCGCGTTTCAGGCTGTTGAGATCAACCGCTTTGCCTTCTTCGGTGGCAAACCAGTACCACAACGGCGCGTGGTGCGCGGGTTTTCCTTCGCGCAGCAAACCAGGCAGCGCATGGAAAAGCACATCGCCGATGGGATGATGATAATACTCGGCCGCCCACAGCAGAACGCGCCATAGCGAATCTGGAAACAACGAAGCGCCATCCAGAACGTCTGCCACCGGTTTTAGATCTTTTAGCGGCAATTCGCTGTGCTCGCTAACCGAGACAACGATCCCGACAGCCTGGCGTTTACCAAACGGCACCGTGACGCGACAGCCTAATGCCACCTGCATTCCAGCGGGAATGAGATAGTCAAAAGTACGGGCAAGGGGAACCGGTAAAGCAACGTGGGCGACAGGCATTAATATTTCCGAACTGATAAAAATGACGAGATAGTGTACACTGTGTGTTCCAGAAAATGCGGATCAGTTTGCATACGCTGGCGGGGTTCTGTATGATTCGCCGCCTTTGATGCGCAGTTTTTGGTATCAAAAAACCTAATCTATCAACTTCGCGTGGTGTCTGGCGTTAGGGCTGGAAGAGCGACGCGGCCTTATACTGAGGTTTTCCATGAAAAAGAATATTCACCCGAACTACGCAGAAGTTACTGCAAACTGCTCTTGCGGTAATTCTATCAAGATTCGCTCTACCGTGGGTCATGATCTGAACCTGGACGTTTGTGGCGAATGCCACCCGTTCTACACTGGCAAGCAGCGTGATGTTGCTACCGGTGGCCGCGTTGACCGCTTCAACAAGCGTTTCAGCGTTCCAGGCGCGAAGAAGTAATTCGCTGCACGGTAGTAAGAGAAAGGCGCCTAACGGCGCCTTTTTTGTTATTCCCGTCATCATTCAAGCCGTAGGGGTGTTGGCTGCACTCACTCACCCCAGTCACTAACTTCAGTAAGCTCCCGGGGATTTGCTCCCTTGCCGCCTACCTACGACTCGAATGCTATAGGGAATAAGGATAATTCCTGTAATTAGTATTCCCACGTCTCTGGATCGATCCCCAGCTCGCGCATAATCACTTTCGCCGCTTCAGGAATTTCATCACTACGCTCTTTGCGCAGATCTGCATCATTTGGCAGTGGCTGGCCGGTAAACGCATGCAGGAATGCTTCACACAGGAGCTCACTGTTTGTTGCGTGACGCAGGTTATTCACCTGGCGACGGGTACGCTCATCGGTGAGGATTTTTAACACCTTCAGAGGAATGGACACCGTAATTTTTTTTACTTGCTCACTCTTCTTCCCGTGCTCAGCGTAAGGGCTGATATATTCGCCGCTCCATTCAGCCATGAGATACTTAATCCTCTTAATCAATGTATTTAGGCTTCCACCGGTAATATGCGCGGCAGAAGCGATTATCTGGTCGTAGTGTAAGCGTTTATTGATTCGCGGTCTGCGACGCTATCACCCTAAAGCGTATAATTTTAACGGCTATTGCGTGTTTGCTCAATCTATACGCAAAGAAGTTTAGATGTCCAGATGTATTGACGTCTAACTCGGCAGTGTTTACTCTGGTACCTGACCTTTATTCGACCAGCAAGGATTCGAGAGCCATGACGCGCAAACAGGCAACTATCGCAGTACGTAGCGGTTTGAACGATGACGAGCAATACGGCTGCGTTGTACCGCCAATCCATCTCTCCAGTACTTATAATTTCACCGGGTTTAACGAACCGCGCGCGCATGACTATTCGCGTCGTGGCAATCCTACGCGTGATGTTGTCCAGCGCGCACTGGCAGAGCTGGAAGGCGGAGCGGGCGCAGTGCTGACGAATACCGGTATGTCGGCAATCCATCTGGTAACCACCGTTTACCTTAAGCCTGGAGACCTGTTAGTGGCTCCGCATGACTGTTACGGCGGTAGCTACCGTTTGTTTGATAGCCTGGCAAAGCGCGGCGCATATCGCGTTTTGTTTGTCGATCAAGGAGATGAAGCGGCTTTAACTGCGGCACTTAACGAAAAACCAAAACTCGTGCTGGTCGAAAGCCCAAGTAATCCCTTGTTACGAGTGGTAGATATTGCGAAAATCTGCGCCGCCGCGCGTGAAGTAGGGGCAATAAGTGTGGTGGATAACACCTTCTTGAGCCCGGCTTTGCAAAACCCGCTGGCATTGGGTGCGGATTTAGTTCTGCACTCATGTACCAAATACCTGAATGGTCACTCAGATGTTGTTGCGGGTGTCGTGATTGCGAAAGATGCCGAAACTGTCACTGAGCTTGCCTGGTGGGCAAATAACATTGGCGTGACTGGCGGTGCTTTTGATAGTTATTTGCTATTACGCGGTTTGCGCACGCTTTCACCACGTATGGAAGTGGCGCAACGTAATGCACAGGCGATTGTTGATTTCCTGCAAACTCAGCCGCTGGTGAAAAAGCTGTATCATCCTTCGCTGCCTGAAAACCAGGGCCATGAAATTGCTGCTCGTCAGCAAAAAGGTTTTGGCGCGATGCTAAGTTTTGAATTTAATGGCGACGAGCAAACGCTGCGTCGTTTCCTGAGTAGCCTGACTCTCTTCACACTGGCGGAATCTCTGGGTGGAGTAGAAAGTTTGATTTCACACGCGGCGACGATGACCCACGCGGGCATGGCGCCAGAAGCGCGTGCTGCAGCGGGGATCTCTGAAACCTTGTTGCGTATTTCGACTGGCATTGAAGATAGCGAAGATTTAATTGCTGACCTGGAAAATGCGTTCCGGGTTGCAGCCGAGGGGTAAGCATGAGTGTTTCAGCACCAGCAGGGGCGTCGGGTCGTCAGCTGCATAAATTTGGTGGCAGTAGTCTGGCAGATGTGAAGTGCTATCTGCGCGTTGCGGGGATCATGGCCGAGTATTCAAAACCTGGCGACATGATGGTTGTTTCCGCTGCGGGTAGCACAACTAACCAGTTGATTAACTGGTTAAAATTAAGCCAAAGCGATCGCCTTTCTGCCCATCAGGTTCAGCAAGCACTGCGCCGTTATCAGAGCGAGCTGATTAGTGGCCTGGTTACGCCTGATGTTGCTGATGCTTTAATCGGTCAATTTATTCACGATCTTGAGCGTCTGGCGGGTTTGCTGGATGGCAAAATGACCGACGCAGTATATTCCGAAGTTGTAGGCCATGGTGAAATTTGGTCTGCGCGCCTGATGTCTGCGGTGCTGAATCAGTTAGGTCACCCGGCTGCATGGTTGGATGCACGCGAATTTATGCGTGCAGAACGTGCAGCCCAGCCACAAGTTAATGAAGGTTTATCCTGGCCGCTGCTGCAAGAGCTGATGGCGCAGCACCCGAACAAACGCCTCGTTGTTACCGGTTTTATCTGCCGTAACGACGCGGGCGAAACGGTTCTGCTGGGCCGCAACGGTTCTGACTATTCCGCAACACAAATTGGTGCACTGGCTGGGGTTTCCCGCGTGACGATCTGGAGTGACGTTGCCGGGGTTTACAGCGCTGACCCACGTAAAGTGAAAGATGCTTGCTTGCTGCCGCTGCTGCGTCTGGATGAAGCCAGCGAACTGGCCCGTCTTGCCGCCCCAGTGCTGCACGCTCGTACTTTGCAGCCTGTTTCCGGTAGCGATATCGATCTGCAACTGCGTTGTAGCTATTCACCAGAACAAGGGTCAACTCGTATCGAACGTGTGTTGGCTTCTGGTACTGGTGCACGAATCGTTACCAGCCACGATGATGTTTGCCTGATCGAACTTCAGGTTGCTCCACAGCAAGATTTCAAGCTGGCTCACAAAGAGCTGGATACCCTGTTAAACCGCGCCCAGATCCGCCCGTTGTCGATTGGCGTTCATCCTGACCGTAACCTGCTTCAGCTTTGCTACACCTCAGAAGTTGCTGGCAGCGCACTACAAACTCTTCAGGAAGCCGCTCTTCCGGGCGAATTACGTCTGCGTGAAGGCTTAGCGCTGGTGGCAATGGTTGGTGCGGGCGTTTGCCGAAACCCACTACACAGCCATCGTTTCTGGCAGCAACTGAAAGATCAGCCTGTTGAGTTTATCTGGCAGTCCGAAGATGGTATCAGCCTGGTTGCGGTACTACGTGTTGGCCCAACAGAAAACCTCATTAAGGGTCTGCATAAGTCACTGTTCCGTGCTGAAAAACGTATTGGTCTGGTTCTGTTCGGCAAAGGGAACATTGGTTCACGCTGGCTGGAGCTGTTTGCCCGCGAGCAAGAAACTATCTCTGCACGAACCGGTTTTGAATTCGTGCTTTCAGGCGTTGTAGATAGCAGCCGCAGCTTGTTGAATTATGAAGGTCTGGATGCCAGCCGTGCTCTCGCTTTCTTCAACGATGAAGCGATAGAGCAGGATCAAGAATCACTATTCCAATGGATGCGCGCGCATCCTTATGATGATTTGGTGGTTCTGGATGTGACTGCGAGTGAACAACTGGCCGATCAATACCTCGATTTTGCCAGCCACGGTTTCCACGTTATCAGCGCCAATAAACTTGCGGGCGCCAGTAATGGCCAGAAGTACCGTGAAATTCGTAATGCTTTTACCAAAACAGGTCGCCACTGGCTGTATAACGCCACCGTGGGCGCTGGCTTGCCGGTAAACCATACCGTTCGTGATCTACGCGAGAGCGGCGACTCCATTCTGGCTATCAGCGGTATTTTCTCCGGTACGCTTTCATGGCTGTTCCTGCAATTCGATGGCACCGTGCCATTTACCGAGCTGGTGGACCAGGCCTGGCAGCAAGGGCTAACGGAACCCGATCCACGCGTCGATCTCTCCGGGAAAGACGTGATGCGCAAACTGGTGATCCTTGCTCGCGAAGCGGGTTACGACATCGAGCCGGACCAGGTTCGTGTTGAGTCGCTGGTTACTAACGGTAGTGAAACGGGCTCAATTGATCATTTCTTTGAAAATGGTGATGAGTTGAATGACCAAATGCTTCAGCGTTTTGAAGCGGCTCAGGAAATGGGTCTGGTTCTGCGTTACGTGGCACGTTTCGATGCAAACGGTAAAGCGCGTGTTGGTGTGGAAGCGGTGCGCCTTGAGCATCCTCTGGCATCGTTGCTGCCATGCGATAACGTGTTTGCTATCGAAAGCCGTTGGTATCGCGATAATCCGCTGGTTATCCGTGGGCCAGGTGCTGGTCGTGACGTAACAGCTGGCGCTATTCAGTCGGATCTCAATCGCCTGGCGCAATTGCTATAACTCGCTGAAACACAAAAATACCGAGGCCAGCGATTGCTGGCCTTTTTTTATTCTTTTTAATCGAATATGAGGAAAATTCAATTTGGGTGAGAATTCCTCATTTCTTGTGTTGAATTTTCAGTTGACGGAATCATGCTTTTCATTCATCTTGCTATCTGGACGTCTAAACGTCTGGATAGCAACAAAACACAACATCACATAATAAAATGCGATTAATGAGGTAAGGGTATGAGCTTTTTTCACGCCAACCAGCGGGAAGCACTAAATCAGAGTCTGGCCGAAGTCGCCGGGCAAATTAACGTTTCCTTTGAGTTTTTCCCGCCGCGCACCAGTGAAATGGAACAGACCCTGTGGAGCTCAATTGATCGACTGAGTAGCCTGAAACCTAAATTTGTCTCCGTAACTTACGGCGCAAACTCCGGTGAGCGTGACCGTACCCATAGCATCATCAAAGGTATTAAAGACCGTACAGGTCTGGAAGCTGCGCCGCATCTGACTTGTATTGATGCCACTCCCGATGAGTTACGTACTATTGCGCAGGATTACTGGAATAGCGGTATCCGTCATATCGTCGCTCTGCGCGGTGACTTACCTCCAGGTGGTGGCAAGCCAGATATGTATGCTTCTGATCTGGTCACACTGCTTAAAGATGTCGGTGACTTTGATATTTCCGTTGCTGCTTACCCGGAAGTTCACCCGGAAGCGAAAAGTGCACAGGCTGATTTGATTAACCTGAAGCGCAAGATTGATGCTGGTGCAAACCGCGCAATCACACAGTTCTTCTTCGATGTGGAAAGTTACCTGCGCTTCCGTGACCGTTGCGCCGCTGCGGGTATCGATGTCGAAATCGTGCCAGGCATTTTGCCAGTGAGTAACTACAAACAGGCGCATAAGTTCGCGACCATGACCAACGTGCGTGTTCCGCACTGGATGGCACAAATGTTTGAAGGGCTGGATAACGACGCAGAAACTCGCAAAATGGTCGGTGCCAATATTGCGATGGATATGGTGAAAATCCTCAGCCGCGAAGGCGTGAAAGACTTCCATTTCTATACGCTTAATCGTGCTGAAATGAGCTACGCAATTTGCCACACGCTGGGTGTTCGCCCGTTAGTTTAATGCAATCAATGGCCCGCAAGGGCCGTTACATCCCTTCCTGGTTCCACTCCTCCTCCAAATACCCCTTTCATTTCTAATGTTAAGTTTTGAAAGTTTATGTTGCTGTCGACGTTTCTTCGGAAGACTTTTGCTATGTTGCTCATTAGCCAGCAGGAAATAACTATCAAATCTGTAGTTTTTTTCATCTATAACTTATCTGCAGAGCTGTATATCCTGGTATTAAAATAGTGAAGGGAGCAGGAAGATGAGCACAAACGAAAACGATCATAATACGTTGTCCGCAGGGAAGTGCCCGTTTCATCAGGGCAGTCATGATGTGAGTGCAGGAGCCGGAACAAGCACGCGGGACTGGTGGCCGAAACAACTCCGTGTTGATCTCCTCAATCAGCATTCAAACCGCTCTAACCCCCTCGGCGAAGATTTTGATTACCGCAAAGAATTCAGCAAACTCGATTATTCCGCGCTGAAAGGCGACCTAAAAGCATTACTAACTGATTCCCAGCCATGGTGGCCTGCCGATTGGGGCAGCTACGCCGGGCTATTTATTCGTATGGCCTGGCATGGTGCCGGCACTTACCGTTCCCTGGACGGACGTGGTGGCGCAGGTCGTGGTCAGCAACGCTTTGCTCCACTTAACTCCTGGCCAGATAACGTAAGCCTTGATAAAGCTCGCCGCCTGCTATGGCCTATCAAACAGAAATACGGCCAGAAAATATCCTGGGCTGACCTGTTTATACTGGCGGGGAACGTAGCGCTGGAAAACTCCGGCTTCCGCACCTTTGGTTTTGGTGCCGGACGTGAAGATGTTTGGGAGCCAGATCTGGATGTGAACTGGGGTAATGAAAAAGCCTGGTTGGAACATCGCGACCCGGAGGCACTTGCTAAACGTCCATTGGCCGCGACCGAGATGGGGCTGATTTATGTTAACCCTGAAGGGCCAAACGCCAGCGGTGAACCACTCTCTGCCGCTGCTGCCATTCGTGCTACTTTCGGCAATATGGGGATGAACGACGAAGAGACTGTAGCGCTTATCGCTGGCGGTCATACGTTGGGCAAAACCCATGGTGCGGCGGAGGCAACCCATGTGGGTGTTGATCCAGAAGCTGCACCGATTGAAGCCCAAGGCTTAGGCTGGACGAGCAGCTACGGCAGTGGTGCAGGTGCTGATGCAATTACATCTGGCCTGGAAGTTGTCTGGTCACAAACGCCAACCCAGTGGAGTAATTACTTCTTCGAGAACTTGTTCAAATTTGAATGGGTACAGACACGCAGCCCTGCTGGTGCAATTCAGTTTGAAGCGGTCGATGCACCTGAAATTATTCCCGATCCGTTTGATCCATCGAAAAAACGTAAACCGACAATGTTGGTCACCGACCTGACGCTGCGTTTCGATCCGGAATTCGAGAAAATTTCCCGTCGCTTCCTCAATGATCCACAAGCTTTCAATGAAGCTTTTGCTCGCGCATGGTTCAAATTGACCCACCGCGATATGGGGCCAATTGCGCGTTACATCGGCCCGGAAGTGCCAAAAGAAGAACTGATTTGGCAGGACCCGTTGCCGAAAGCGACATTCAGCCCAACGCCTGCTGATATTGATCACCTGAAAGCAGAAATTGCCCATTCTGGCCTTTCTGTCAGTGAATTGATTTCTGTAGCCTGGGCGTCGGCGTCGACTTTCCGTGGCGGCGATAAACGTGGCGGAGCCAATGGTGCGCGCCTGGCACTGGCACCTCAGCGCAACTGGGATGTGAATGCTTTAGCGGTTCGTGCATTGCCTGCGCTGGAAGCCATTCAGAAAGCGTCTGGTAAAGCGTCACTGGCCGATATCATCGTACTGGCGGGTGTTGTGGGTGTTGAACAGGCAGCGGAAGCGGCTGGTATCAGCGTTCGCGTGCCGTTTATTCCTGGGCGTGTTGATGCCAGCCAGGATCAGACCGATATCGAGATGTTCAACCTGATGGAGCCTGCAGCAGATGGGTTCCGTAACTACCGTGCTCGTGTGGATGCGTCGACAACAGAATCCCTGCTGATTGATAAAGCACAGCAACTGACTCTGACCGCACCGGAACTCACAGTGTTGGTTGGTGGTATGCGTGTGCTGGGTGCGAATTTTGATGGCGGCAAGCATGGTGTATTCACCGAGCGTTTAGGTGTGCTCAGTAACGATTTCTTTGTCAATCTGCTGGATATGGACACGGAATGGAAGGCGACTGATGACTCTTCAGAACTGTTTGAAGGCCGCTGCCGTCAAACTGGCGAAGTGAAGCAGACAGCGACACGCGCGGATCTGGTCTTCGGTTCCAACTCTGTGCTGCGTGCACTGGCGGAAGTTTATGCCTGCGGTGATGCTAAAGAGAAGTTTGTGAAAGACTTCGTGGCGGCATGGGTGAAAGTGATGAATCTGGATCGCTTCGATCTGAAGTAAGCTTGCTTTAATCGTGAAAATCCCCGCAAAAAAGCGGGGATTTTTTTATCGGTATTATTCCCACTCTTGCAAGAAACGTTGCCCGTACTGGTCGGCGACCAGCAGTGCTGCGTAAATCTGATCGGAAGTGACACCGCCTGGCATGTTGTGAATAGTTTCACCTTCCGCACAAGACACCTTTGCCACGATGCGCATTTTTTCCTGAACGTCCTGTTTGATATCCAGTTGCGCCAGCGTTATCGGTAAGCCAACGGAGTGGCAAAGTGCTGCGACCGTTTCAATCTCTTCTACCGGCGCGTTTTCCAGCACCAGTTGCGTCAGTGTACCGAATGCGACTTTTTCACCGTGATAGTAATGGTGTGCATCTGGGATTGCCGTCAGACCGTTATGCACCGCATGGGCTGCGGCCAGGCCACCACTTTCAAAACCGACGCCACTCAGATATGTGTTGGCTTCAATCACGCGTTCAAGGGCAGGGGTCACGACATGCAGCTCGGCGGCCAACATCGCTTTTTCACCTTCTTCAATCAGCGTGTTGTAGCAAAGCTCAGCCAGCGCAAGTGCTGCCTGAGTACACTTACCACCCGCCATGGTGGTGGCACCGCTGCGAGAGCAGGCGCGAGCCTCAAACCAGGTGGCCAGCGCATCGCCGATGCCTGCGGCTAACAGGCGTGCCGGTGCATTCGCCACGATTTGAGTATCTACAATCACCATATTCGGGTTGTTCGGTAGCATCAGGTAGCGGTCAAACTCACCTTCATCGGTATAAATCACGGACAATGCGCTGCAAGGTGCATCAGTAGAAGCAATCGTAGGCGCTACGGCAACCGGCACGCCCATAAAGTGGGCCAGTGCTTTGGCGGTATCCAGCGTTTTACCGCCGCCGATACCGAGCACGGCGCCGCATCGTGCTTTCTCAGCTACGCTACGTAGACGGTCGATCTCATTTTGCGAGCATTCGCCGCCAAAAGGTGCGATTTCGAATCCCAGTCCGGCATCTTTGAAGCTTTTTTCTAGTGTGGACTCGGCAAACCCTAAGACAAATTTGTCTCCGACTACTAACCAGCGCTCAGCCAGTGGTTTGAGATAGTTGCCGAGGCGGGAAATAACCTCAGCGCCCTGAATATACTTACTCGGTGACTGTATTATGCGATCCATTCACTGCCTCCTTTTGTGTCCGTTACAGGCTCAGGCGACCAAACGCTTTCTGCCAGTCTTCTTCAAACTTCACCACAGCCGATTCTACTGCTGGCGCAGCCAAAAATTGCTGGGCGACATCAAGGGGAAGCGTGATGGATTCGCATCCTGCCTGTAAACAATCCAGTGCCTGACGCGGAGTTTTAAAACTGGCTGCCAGAACTTTGCTGTCAGGAGCGTGAAGCTCAAGCAAAGCTTGCAGCTCCTGAACCATGCGAATGCCATCCCCGCCTTGCGCATCAACGCGGTTAACATATGGAGCAACGTACTCAGCTCCGGCGAGAGCAGCTAACAATCCCTGAGCAGCGCTATAAACAGCTGTTCCCAGCGTAGGAATGCCCAAAGCAGTTAGCTGCTTAATCGCCGCCAGACCCTCAAAAGTAACGGGAATTTTTACCACCAGACCTGGAACGCACTCTCTGAGTTTCTGCGCCTCTGCAACCATTCCATCCGCGCTGCGGCTCATCACCTGTGCAAACAGACGGCCTTCTTTACCCACTGCATTTTGCAGACGCGGCAGTACGTCCCATATAGATTCGCCATTTGCGGCAATAATACTCGGATTGGTTGTCACTCCCTGTAATGGGAAGATTCGCGCCAGACGTTCTACTTCCGCAACGTTTGCTGTATCGAGATAAAGCTCCATCAATTTTTCCTCTTGGGTGAGTTACAGTTCCAGTTCACGGGCTAGCAGAACCGCGATGGCTTCGCCATTTGTGGCATTTACCAAGGAGTCACGGAATTCTGCATGCATGATGCGGCGCGCAAGGCGGGAGAAAATTCGCATATGCTGGTCGCCTGCCGCATGCTTATTTAGCGTCAACATAATGATAAATTGTGCCTCATCGTCTCCCCACTGAACGGGGGCAGGGAGCCGGGCGACGCTAATCGTCGATTGCTCGATATGTTCTGATTTACTGTGCGGAATAGCGAAGCTAAAGCCCAAACCTGTCGAAAAAACGGCTTCCCGCGCCCATAAATCGGCCTCAAGTTTGCGTGGGTAACGACAGCGCCCAGCGATAAGTAGGTTATCGGTCATTCCCTTAATGACCTCTTCTTTGCTGCCCCAGTTGTTATCAAGGGAGATGCACTGAGTTGTGATCAACGGTGCATCCTGCTGAGTCATACGGAATTGCGCCAATAAGTGTTCGACTTCAAGAGAAGTGCGGCACGCCATCGCTTGATTAAGCAACTGGCGACAGGCTCGGCTGTCAAGCTGGGCCAGACGTGCCTTTGTTGCGGGTATGGAAGGTGCGCTCATGCTGATTTCATCAAGCCCCAGACCTACAAGCAGCGGGAGAACTGAGCCTTTTGCTCCCAGCTCGCCACATAGCCCAATCCATTTCCCCTGGCGATGCACTGCCTGCACGGCGTAATCCAGAGCTCGTAAGAAAGCAGGGTTCAGGCTGTTGTAATGACGGGTGACCTTCGCATTGTCCCGGTCAACGGCCAGTAGATATTGCGTCAGGTCGTTGCTGCCAATACTAAAGAAATCAATTTCTTCGCAGCATTGGTCGATGATGAACATTACCGATGGCACTTCAAGCATGATGCCTAAGGGGATTTTTTCATCAAATGGGATATGTTCGCTACGTAGTGACTGCTTCACTTCCGCGAGTTGATCTTTAACCCACAAGATCTCTTCCATTGAGGAGATCATCGGGATCATGATTTTTAACGATCCATGTGCAGATGCCCGCAAAATTGAGCGTAACTGAATGTGGAAAAGTGACAGGTATTCCTGATAAATACGTACGGCGCGATAGCCGAGGAATGGATTGTTTTCTGCAGGAATATTCAGGTAATCCACCGGCTTGTCGCCGCCGATATCTATTGTGCGCACAATAATGCTGCGCCCGTTTGCACCTTCCAACGCCTGACAATAAATGTTGTAAAGCTCATCTTCGGAAGGGGCATGAGCGCGGTCCATGTAGAGCATTTCAGTCCGAAACAGGCCCACAGCCTCTGCTCCGTTATTAAATGCCGGAGCTGATTCAACGCAATGAGCAATGTTTGCTGCCACTTCCAGACGAAGACCATCAGCAGTACGTCCTGGTTGGTTGAGCCAGACTTTTTGCTGATCGTGCAGGACTTGCTGCACATAAGCTTCTTGCTGGTAATAGCGTTTTACCGCTTCGCTAAGATTTACCACGACCAAACCAAGATCACCGTCAATCTGCACTGTTTGTTGCAACCACGGCGTGAGTGCGTCGATATCAACGCCCACCAAAGTTGGAATATTAAATGATCGAGCAAGAATGACAGTGTGAGAGGTGGTTCCGCCACTACGTAACAGGAGACCTTTGAGTAGGGTTTTATCCAGCTCAAGAAACTGGCTTGGCGTAATTTCATCAGCTAAACAGATAGCGGCTTGCTGAAGCTTGCCAGGTGCTGGGAAGCGCTGTTCCCCATAGATATGTTGCAGTAGTTGAAAACAGACATCCCGAACATCAAGCACACGCTCTTCCAGATAAGCACTACCTGACTGGGAAAATTGATTACAAAAGTGTTCTGCTGTTTTTACCACAGCAGCGGCACTGCTGGCACCATTATGGACATGTTCCAGAAGCAGTGTGCGCAATGAAGCATCGCTTGCCAAAGAACGGTGAGCTTCAAGAATGGCGCTCGCTGTGCCGTCATTTCCTAGTAACTGGAGGTTGATGGTTTTCAGTAATTTTTCGAGCCCGCTCTCAAGTTTCTCCTGCTCTTCATCTATATTTCCTGCCGCAGGTAATTCCCCCAGTTTGTTTAAATCGAGGGAAGCGAGTTGTATCAGTGTGCCACTGGCACTTCCGCCACAAACCGGATTTGCATGAAACAGCGTGGGATTCAGGCGTGCAAGGGATTCAGGAATCGGGGCAGCTTCACTATTGTGCGTTTCTGGTAGAGGAGCATCACAGTGAGGGAATTCGTCCTGCATGAAAACGGAAAGCCTGTTGAAGGCTCCTTCTTCATCACTGCCTGAGATCAGTAACTGGCAGTCGTCTCCTTTTAACGTCCCCGTACCAATAAGTGCCAGTGCACTCTTGGCATTTCCACTGCGCTCTGTGCGCAAGTTAATCCATTCAACAGTCGAAGAAAACTGATTGCACAGTGTTTCAACATGACTGGCTGGGCGGGCATGTACCCCGTTGGGTAAGTCACAACGGAAATTTATAACCAGTGCCATAGACGTTCTCCTGAGCTAACTCTAAACAATGTCTACAGGATAAGAGCCCTTCATCGGGAGTCGCCACGGGACAAAACTGTCAAAAGCTGGACAAATGTATTGTCTGGTTTTATTTGCGAGATATCTCACAAAACCAGCCTTAGTTAATAGTGAGGCCATTAACTCTAACTTTTGAGACGGATCTCATTTTTCCTTAAGCATTACAAAAATCCAGTAAATGGCATTTTTGTCCACTGTCTGCCAACTCTGGGATTGCCTATTGTGTCCCCAATATTTAGGACATGAGCCGCTTAGGCCAGGAGTGCTTTATGAAAGAGTTGGTCCAGATCCTCAAAAATACGCGGCAGCATCTAATGACAGGCGTGTCACATATGATTCCATTCGTGGTTGCAGGCGGTATTTTGCTGGCTGTTTCCGTCATGTTGTATGGCAAAGGCGCGGTACCAGATGCGCTCAACGATCCCAACCTGAAAAAACTATTCGATATTGGCGTGGCTGGTTTAACGCTGATGGTGCCTTTCCTTGCGGCTTACATCGGTTATTCCATTGCAGAACGCGCGGCGCTGGCGCCTTGTGCGATTGGTGCCTGGGTCGGTAACAGTTTCGGCGCTGGTTTCTTCGGGGCGATTATTGCGGGGATCATCGGTGGCATTGTTGTCTTCTATCTCAAGAGAATCCCCGTACCAAAAATACTGCGCTCGGTGATGCCTATCTTTGTCATTCCTATTATCGGCACCTTTATTACTGCGGGCATCATGATGTGGGGGCTGGGCGAGCCTGTCGGTACATTAACCAGCAATCTAACCCATTGGTTACAAGGGATGCAGCAAGGCAGCATCGTTGTTCTGGCGGTGATTATGGGGCTGATGTTGGCGTTTGATATGGGCGGCCCGGTTAACAAAGTTGCTTATGCTTTTATGCTGATTTGCGTAGCGCAGGGCGTGTATAGCGTAGTGGCCATTGCTGCTGTCGGTATTGCTGTTCCACCTCTGGGTCTTGGCCTGGCAACGCTCATGAACCGTAAAAACTTCACCGGAGAAGAGCGTGAAGCGGGTAAAGCGGCGGTGGTTATGGGCTGTGTTGGTGTGACTGAAGGGGCTATTCCATTCGCTGCTGCTGACCCATTACGCGTTATTCCTTCCATCATGCTGGGTTCTGTATGCGGAACGGTTACCGCTGCGTTGATGGGAGCACAATGCTACGCAGGTTGGGGTGGATTAATCGTGCTACCGGTTGTTGACGGCAAGCTTGGTTTTATCGTGGCGTTATTGGTAGGAGCGGTCGTCACGGCAGTTAGCGTGAACCTGTTGAAAACCTTTGCCCGTAAAAAACAGACTGATATGCCAGCGAAAGCGGAAGATGATTTGGATCTGGATTTTGAAATTAACTGATTGAGCCGAAAAGGAATTAACCATGACTAAGATTATTGCTGTTACCGCTTGCCCGTCAGGTGTTGCACATACTTATATGGCTGCCGAAGCACTGGAAAGTGCAGCCAAAGCAAAAGGATGGGAAGTGAAGGTGGAAACCCAGGGTTCTATTGGTCTTGAAAATGAACTGAGTGCCGCAGATGTTGCCAGTGCTGATATGGTGATTTTGACCAAAGATATTGGCATCAAAATGGAAGAGCGCTTTGCCGGTAAAACCATTGTGCGAGTCAACATTAGCGATGCGGTGAAACGTGCTGACGCCATCATGAGCAAAATTGAAGCCCATCTGGCGCAAACCGCCTGAGCCTTTGAATGACCAGTAAGGAACACATCATGACTCATCGTATCGAACGCCTGAAATTAGCACTGTTTGCCCAGCCGCGAGAAATTTCGCTGGAACGCGCCATGTTGTATACCGCTAGCCACCGTACAACAGAAGGTGAACATGTGTTGTTACGTCGCGCTAAGGCAACAGCGTACATTCTGGATAATGTGCAAATAGCGATTCGTAATGATGAGTTGATCGCGGGTAATCGAACCGTGAAACCGCGTGCCGGAATTATGTCACCGGAGATGGACCCTTACTGGCTGCTTAAAGAGTTGGAGCAGTTTTCGACTCGCCCACAAGACCGTTTTGAGATCAGTGAGCAGGATAAAGAGCTTTACCGCGAACAGCTTTATCCTTACTGGGAAAAACGCTCAATGAAAGATTTCATCAATAGTCAGATGACGGATGAAGTCAAAGCGGCAGTAAAAACGCAAATTTTTAGCGTCAACCAGACCGATAAAGGGCAGGGGCATATCATTATTGATTACCCGCGGCTGCTGCAGAATGGGTTGGGTAAGTTGGTGGTGGAATTGCGAGAGCATTGCCAGCAAGCACCAGGAAATCACTTCTATCAAGCGGCATTGATTTTACTGGAGGCTTCACAGCGACATATCTTGCGCTATGCCGAGCTGGCTGAGACGTTGGCTGCAGAATGCACAGACACCTGTCGTCGCGATGAGTTACAGAAAATCGCCGAGATTTCCCGCCATAACGCAGCTTCCAGACCAGAAGATTTCTGGCAGGCATGTCAGCTGTTTTGGTACATGAATATCATTTTGCAGTACGAATCCAACGCCAGTTCGCTATCGCTTGGCCGATTTGATCAGTACATGCTGCCATTTTATCAGGCGTCGCTTAATCGCGGCGAAAGTCCAGCATTCCTGCGCGAACTGTTGGAATCGCTGTGGGTGAAATGTAATGACATCGTCCTGCTGCGTTCCACCAGTAGCGCCCGTTATTTCGCCGGCTTCCCAACGGGATACACCATTTTGCTTGGTGGTCTGACAGAAAATGGGCGCAGCGCGGTAAATGTACTCTCCTTCTTGTGTCTGGATGCCTACCAGAGCATTCAACTGCCGCAGCCGAATCTTGGGGTGCGCGTGAATGAACTGATTGACCGCCCCTTCTTGCTAAAAACAGCTGAAACTGTGCGGCTGGGAACTGGGATTCCACAAATTTTTAATGACGAAGTTGTGGTGCCTGCTTTCCTTAATCGGGGAGTGTCGCTTGAGGATGCTCGTGATTACGCCGTTGTTGGATGTGTGGAACTATCAATTCCTGGGAGAACCTACGGTTTGCATGATATTGCCATGTTCAATCTTTTGAAGGTCATGGAAATTGTGCTACTTGAAAACGAAGGGAATAGCGAACTGGATTATCAGAATTTGTTGCAGCAAATCCGTGACAAAATTCGCCACTACATCAAGCTGATGGTTGAGGGTAGTAACATTTGTGATATCGGCCACCGTGATTGGGCGCCTGTTCCGCTGCTTTCATCGTTTATCGATGATTGTCTTTCCCATGGTAAAGACATTACTGAGGGTGGTGCCCGTTATAACTTCTCTGGTGTTCAAGGGATAGGTATCGCTAACTTGAGTGATTCGCTATATGCCCTAAATGGCATGGTGTTTGAACAGCAACGCTTAAGTTTTGATGAACTTCTGGCGGTATTGAAAGAGAACTTTGCTACCCCAGAAGGGGAAAAAATACGCGCACGGTTGATGAACCGCTTCGAGAAGTACGGCAACGATATTGATGAAGTAGACAACATTAGTGCTGATCTGCTGCGTTTCTACTGTAAAGAGGTCGAGAAGTATCGTAATCCACGCGGTGGATATTTTACTCCAGGCTCTTACACCGTTTCAGCCCATGTGCCATTGGGGGCAGTCGTCGGTGCCACTCCTGACGGGCGTTATGCGGGTGAGCAATTGGCTGATGGTGGTTTATCTCCAATGTTGGGCCAGGACTGTCAGGGGCCAA
Source organism: Buttiauxella cochleicola (assembly GCF_021283185.1). NCBI lineage: Bacteria > Pseudomonadati > Pseudomonadota > Gammaproteobacteria > Enterobacterales > Enterobacteriaceae > Buttiauxella > Buttiauxella cochleicola. The sequence continues at coordinate 19,629 of NZ_JAJSOS010000014.1, read as the reverse complement.
CGGCGGTGCTGAAATCGGTCAGTAAATTGGATAATTATTTACTCTCCAACGGTACGTTGTTGAACGTCAAATTCACTCCCAGCACGCTGGAAGGTGATGCTGGGCTTCATAAACTGGCAGATTTCATTGGCGCGTTCACGAAGCTTAAATTGCAGCATATTCAATTCAACGTCGTGAATGCCGAAACCCTTCGTGAGGCTCAACTACGCCCGCAGGATTTCGCTGGATTGGTAGTTCGGGTTGCGGGATACAGCGCCTTCTTTGTTGAGCTGTCGAAGGAGATTCAGGATGACATTATCCGCCGTACAGCGCATCAACTGTGAGGTTATTGAAGACGATGCAATAAAAGCACGGATCTTCAATATTCAGCGCTACTCTCTAAATGATGGTCATGGGATCCGTACAGTAGTTTTCTTTAAAGGTTGCCCACATTACTGTCCATGGTGCGCTAACCCGGAGTCTATTTCCGGGAAAATTGAAACCGTAAGACGATTGTCAAAGTGCCTGCATTGCTCAGCCTGTCTGAATGATGCAGATGAATGCCCTTCTGGAGCAATGGAAAGAATCGGTCGCGATTACTCTCTGGCTCAGCTGGAAAAAGAGGTTCTTAAAGACGACGTTTTCTTCCGTTCTTCAGGTGGTGGAGTGACGCTTTCTGGCGGGGAAGTTTTGATGCAGGCGGCTTTTGCTACGCGATTTTTAAAACGTCTAAAATTGTTAGGTATTCATACCGCAATTGAGACGGCCGGTGATGCCGCTCCTGAGAAAATTCTCGCTCTGGCAAAGCAGTGTGATGAAGTGTTGTTCGATGTGAAGATTATGGACAGTGAAAAGGCAAAATCAGTGCTGAACATCAACCAGCCCAGAGTTCTGCAGAACCTAAAGATGCTGGTGGAGTCTGGAATTCATGTAATTCCACGGGTTCCGCTGATACCCGGCTACACTCTTGAAAGAGGTAATATGGTGGAGATCCTGCAGTTCCTGGCTCCATTAAAACTTACCGATCTTCATTTACTTCCATTCCATCAGTACGGTGAGCCGAAATATCAGTTACTGGGTCGGTCATGGAATATGAAGGGTATTGCGCCACCTGGCGTATCAGATATCACCCCGTTGCAACAGATGGCAGAAAATGCCGGTTTCCGTGTGACAATGGGTGGCTAGCCTTAATGGAGGAGCGTGAGGATGACTCGACATCTGGTTGCAGTAACGGCATGTGTTAGCGGTGTCGCTCACACCTATATGGCTGCCGAACGGCTCGAAAAACTCTGCCAGCAAGAAAAATGGTCAGTAAAAATAGAGACTCAGGGAGCGCTGGGAATTGAAAACGAACTGACCCAAATGGATATTGAGCAAGCCGATGTTGTATTGCTAATTACTGATATTGAACTGGCGGGAGCAACACGCTTCAATCATTGCCGTTGCGTACAAACCGGTATTAATGCATTCCTTCGGGAGCCGCAAAAAACGATGTCCGCAGTGCGACGAATCTTTGGTACTCCGCAACACACGCACATCATTCTGAGTTGATGGATTTTTCGGTCAACTGGCTATGATATTGGCGTCGATATTCAGACGGTGACCTGTCCGTATTCTTTCTAAACAGGCGGCAAAAATAGTTACTGTCGATGAATCCGCAGGCGTGAGCCACTTCCTTAACTTTCAGATCGTAACGTTTAAGCAGCGTTTTGGCATGTTCCAGGCGAGTGTAATTTAGGTATTCGTTAAAACCAACGGCCCCGGTTTTCTGGAACAGGTGTGAAAGATAGTTGGGTGAGATGTAAAACGCCTGCGCGACGGATTCTCTGGTCAGTGGCTCGGCATATTTTTCATCAATATATTCACGTACAGCTTCGAATAATGCCTGGCTGCGAGATGCTGTCTGAATCTGGCTGCCAAGCAGGTCAGTGCAATGGCTGAGAATACTGCTGACGATAAACCGCGCCGTTTGCTGATCGTGAGGCTGCATCACTAGTTCGTTAAGTGCCTGTAGCAAAAATGAGCCGATTCGTGGCCCGCGGCGAGCAACGTTCTGTTTGCCTAGTGTTTTAAAAGCCACACCATCCCATTGCAGAATGCTGAACCCAAGCTGCTGCTTACCAAACAAAATACTTAACGTTGTAACTGGCGTATTCCATTGTGGGTTATTCCAGCACTTTGCCGGAACGTAAAGCACATCGTGTTGCTCAAGCCTGGCGGGCATACCTGCGTCACAGGCATCCATTAAAACACCATCCAACACCACTTCAATCCTTGGGAAATCAACCTGATATGCAAGCTCCGATGGGGCAACCTGGTTATCAGCAAACCAGATGTGCTGAATGCCCGATGGGCTGTTCAGCAGGCGTGAAAGAATTTGGCTTACGTCGTAATTCATGGTGGGCCGCAGCGGGTTAATAGGGATAAGTTATGGTGCCACATTGGTACTGTTTTGCGCATCAGTAAAAACAAAAAACCTCGCCGCAGCGAGGTTTGAATGAGGAATGAAGTCGTTAGCCTGTGTTACGCATACCTGCTGCAACACCTGCAATCGTCACCATCAATGCTTGTTCTACCTGCGCATTGGGCTCTTCACCTTTATCTTCCAACTGACGTGAACGATGCAGCAATTCGGCCTGCAAGACGTTCAGTGGGTCGGTATAGATGTTACGCAACTGGATGGACTCGGCAATCCACGGCAGGTCAGCCATCAGGTGTGAATCGTTGGCGATATCCAGTACCACTTTGATATCGGCTTCCAGTTGGTCACGCAACTGTGTGCCCAGGCCCCACAGTTCAGGTTTCACCAGGCGCTGATCGTAGTATTCCGCAAGCCACAGGTCAGCTTTTGCAAACACCATTTCCAGCATGCCGAGGCGTGTGGAGAAGAATGGCCAGTCGCGGCACATCGTTTCCAGCACATCTTGTTTGCCATCTTCGACCACTTTTTGTAGCGCAGCACCGGCACCCAGCCAGGCTGGCAACATCAGGCGGTTCTGCGTCCAGGCGAAGATCCACGGAATGGCACGCAGGGATTCAACGCCACCGTTAGGTTTACGCTTCGCAGGGCGTGAGCCCAGCGGCAGTTTACCCAGTTCCAACTCTGGTGTTGCCGAACGGAAGTACGGCACGAAGTCTTCATTTTCGCGGATATATCCACGATACATATCACAGGAGGTCACTGACAGATCCTCCATGATATGTTTCCACTCTTTTTTCGGCTCTGGCGGCGGCAACAGGTTGGCTTCCAGAATCGCGCTGGTGTAGAGCGACAGGCTGCTGATGGTGATTTCCGGCAGACCGTATTTAAAGCGAATCATCTCGCCTTGCTCAGTCACACGCAGGCCACCTTTCAGGCTGCCCGGCGGTTGAGAAAGCAGAGCTGCGTGCGCAGGTGCACCGCCACGGCCGATAGAACCACCACGTCCGTGGAACAGCGTCAGGGTAATTCCGGCTTTCTCGCAGGTTTTGATCAGTGCGTCCTGAGCCTGGTATTGCGCCCAGGAAGCTGCCATCACGCCTGCATCTTTTGCGGAATCAGAATAGCCAATCATGACCATCTGTTTGCCCTGAATAAAGCCGCGATACCAGTCGATGTTCAGCAACTGAGTCATGACGTCATCGGCGTTGTTGAGGTCGTCGAGGGTTTCAAATAGTGGTGCAACCGGCAGAGCGAAGGTGCAGCCAGCTTCTTTGAGTAGCAGATGAACGGCCAGCACGTCAGAAGGCGTTTTCGCCATGGAGATAACATACGCGGCGATAGAACCACGAGGTGCTTCGGCAACCACTTTGCAGGTTTCCAGCACTTCGCGGGTGTCATCGCTCGGCTCCCACTGGCGTGGCAGCAGAGGGCGTTTTGAATTCAGTTCGCGGATAAGGAACGCTTGTTTGTCGGCTTCAGACCAGCTTTCGTAATCGCCAATGCCCAGGTAACGCGTCATTTCGCCGAGTGCTTCGGTATGACGAGTACTTTCCTGGCGCACATCAATGCGCACTAATGGTACGCCGAAGCTTTTCACACGGCGCAGGGTATCAAGCAACTGACCGTTGGCGATAATGCCCATTCCGCACGCTTGCAGCGACTGGTAACACGCATAAAGCGGGTCCCAAAGCTGTTCGTTTTGAGTCAGTAAACCTTCTGGTTTTGGCAGGCGCTGGCCTTTCAGACGAGCTTCCAGCCAGGCTTGTGTCGCCAGCAATTGCTGACGAATGCCTTTCATAATGCAGCGATACGGTTCTTGTGCAGCGTCTGGGCCTGCCAGTTCACTCAGCTCTGGCGTACATTCCACCATCGACAGTTCGGAAATCAGTACCTGAATATCGCGCAGGAACAGGTCGGTTGCTTTCCAGCGGCTTAGCAGCAGAACGTGACGGGTAATATCAGCAGTTACGTTCGGGTTGCCGTCGCGGTCGCCGCCCATCCATGAAGTGAAACGTACCGGAACAAAATCGACCGGCAGTTTGTAATTCAGATTGTCTTCAAGTTGCTCGTTCAGCTCACGCAGGTAGTTTGGAACCCCTTCCCACAGGCTGTTTTCTACTACCGCAAAGCCCCATTTTGCTTCATCTACAGGGGAAGGACGGTGCTTACGGATTTCATCGGTGTGCCACGCCTGAGCGACCAGTTGGCGCAGACGGCGCATAATCTGGTTACGCTCGTAATCGGCGATGTCGCTGTGGTCGAGTTGCTTGAGGCAGCTGTTTACTTCAACCAGTTTGTGAATCAGGGTGCGACGGGTGATTTCGGTTGGGTGTGCGGTCAGCACTAATTCCAGTGACAAAGACTCAACAGCATCACGAATGGCGGATTCACTAAGGTCCGGCTGGTTTTTTAATTTTTGGAGAGTCTTAGCGATAACTTCGGGATTGCTGGCGGCTTCGCCATTGGCTGAAATGCTGTGATATTGCTCGGCGGTGTTGGCCAGATTCAAGAATTGGCTGAATGCACGGGCTACAGGGAGTAGTTCATCGTTAGACAGGTTCTGCAATGTGGTTAGCAGCTCCTGACGATTAGCTTCATTGCCAGCCCGGGAGGACTTCGACAATTTGCGGATTGTTTCTACGCGGTCAAGAATGTTTTCACCTAACGCATCCTTGATGGTATCCCCGAGCAACTTGCCGAGCATACTGACATTACTTCGCAAAGCGGAATACTGTTCGTTCATATGACCCCAGACACCCTATCCAATCTAATATGTAATTTAATTTCACCCGTGAAGGTTCAACACCGTCTTTATAAAGCCACGTAAGTCTGATTTCGTCAATTGCTACGAAATCGTTTCAGCAAACGAATAAATTGCGCTAATTCATGAAATTTAATTACTAACTTCGTAGATAAGCGTTTCTTATGAGGATCCGCTAAAAAGTAGCTTAAAAAGGGGGCAAAACCCCCATACACGCTATTTTTCAATGCCAGCAAAAATGATGCACTACCTGCGTAATCAGTTTGCGAGTTGGCTCGATAAAACGTGTTTCGATGTATTCATCCGGCTGGTGCGCCTGGTTGATGGAACCAGGGCCAAGTACCAATGTCGGGCAAAGAGTCTGAATAAATGGCGCTTCGGTGCAGTAGTTCACCACTTCGGTTTGTGCGCCGAGTAATTTCTCAACCACTTGCACCAACTGATGATCTTTGGCGCATTCATAGCCCGGAATTGGCGGGTGCAGTTCGGAAATCGTCAGGCGGCCCGGCCATTTCTGGCTCACCGGTTCCAGCGCTTCGTTAAGCAAACCGTTCAGATCATTTAATGTCAGCCCTGGTAGCGGGCGAATATCCATATGCAGTTCGCAACAGGCGCAAATACGGTTAGCCGCATCGCCGCCGCTAATGTGGCCGAGGTTCAGCGTCGGATACGGCACGGTAAATGCGTCGTGGTGATAACGGTCTTTCAGGGTATTTTTCAGCGACATGATGTGGCCGATAGCGTCGTGCATCAGTTCAATCGCATTCACGCCACGAGCCGGATCGCTTGAGTGCCCTGATTGCCCAAGAATTCGAATGGCGTTGGAAATGTGACCCTTATGCGCACGGACCGGCTGCAATGATGTCGGTTCACCAATGATGGCGCAGTCCGGGCGAATATGGGTGGTCTCAGAGAAATAGCGAGCGCCCGTCATCGTCGTTTCTTCATCAGCCGTCGCCAGAATATAGAGTGGCTTTTTAAGCTTCGTCACATCGACATCACGCAATGAATCAAGAATAAAGGCAAAGAACCCTTTCATATCGGCTGTGCCGAGACCGTACAGCTTGTTTTCGTGCTCAGTTAGCGTGAACGGGTCGCGTGTCCAACGGCCATCATCAAACGGCACCGTATCGGTATGCCCTGCCAGCAGTAAGCCACCAGCACCGTTTCCGGTACTCGCCAGCATATTGAATTTATTGCGCGTACCAGGAACCGGTTGTACTTCTACATTGAAGCCCAGGTCGCGGAACCATCCAGCCAATAAATTGATTAAAGACTCATTGCTCTGATCCAATGCGCTGTCGGTGGCGCTGATGGAAGGAGTCGCGATCAACGCGCGGTAAATCTCGATAAAAGGAGGTAATTTCATCTTCACTGTTGACAGGCCTTAGCTCGGGTTGGTATACATAATCATGCAGTTATATTGAATAAAAATACAATATTAACTACCGTAAGGGAACCCCAGGTTCCGGTGGATTTAACCACGTAATTATACGTTGGGTGATGGCTTACCAGCTGGCACCTTTAGCAGACACAACCTAAGAAGGTGTACAGCCGAGATGTTGAATACGCTGATTGTTGGTGCCAGCGGTTATGCAGGCGCAGAGCTTGTGAACTATTTGAATCGCCATCCTCATATGAACATAACCGCATTGACGGTTTCAGCGCAAAGTAATGACGCAGGAAAATTGATATCTGAATTGCATCCGCAATTAAAAGGTATTGTCGACATGCCGTTACAGGCGATGTCGGATATCAGCGAATTTACTGACGGTGTCGATGTTGTGTTCCTCGCAACTGCCCATGAAGTGAGCCACGATCTGGCGCCACAATTCCTGGCAAAAGGCTGTGTCGTTATCGACCTTTCTGGTGCATTCCGCGTTAACGATGCTGAGTTCTATCAGCGCTATTACGGTTTTACCCATCAACATCCGGAACTGCTGGAGCAGGCGGTGTATGGCCTTGCTGAATGGCAGAGCGACAAACTGAAAGAAACCAGTTTGATCTCAGTCCCTGGCTGCTATCCGACTGCGGCGCAACTGGCGTTAAAACCGCTGATTGATGCCGGGTTGCTGGATTTGACGCAGTGGCCAGTGATTAACGCAACCAGCGGGGTCAGTGGAGCAGGGCGTAAGGCCGCGATTTCCAACAGTTTCTGCGAAGTCAGCTTGCAACCGTATGGCATTTTTAATCATCGCCATCATCCAGAAATTTCGACGCATCTTGGTACTCCGGTGATTTTCACACCTCACCTGGGCAATTTCCCGCGTGGGATTCTGGAAACCATCACCTGCCGCCTGAACGCGGGTGTGACGCAGCAACAAATCGCCGATGTTTTTAATCAGGCGTACCAGAATAAACCGTTAGTGCGCCTGTATGACAAAGGCGTGCCGGCACTGAAAAATGTGGTTGGGTTACCATTCTGCGATATCGGTTTTGCAGTACAGGGTGAGCATCTGATTGTCGTCGCCACGGAAGACAATCTTCTGAAAGGCGCATCAGCTCAGGCTGTGCAATGCCTGAATATTCGTTTTGGCTTTGCCGAAACGCAGTCTCTTATTTAATTGATGCCGGGTGACATGATGAATCCATTAATTATCAAATTAGGCGGCGTACTGCTCGATAGCGAAGAAGCGCTGGAGCGCCTGTTTACGGCACTGGTGAACTATCGCGAATCCCACCAACGCCCGCTGGTGATTGTGCACGGTGGCGGTTGCCTGGTGGACGAGTTGATGAAAAAGCTCTCGTTGCCAGTGACAAAGAAAAACGGTCTGCGTGTGACGCCTGCTGACCAGATTGACATTATTACCGGTGCGCTGGCGGGTACGGCGAACAAAACGTTGTTGGCGTGGGCGAAAAAGCATGGCATCAATGGTGTGGGTCTTTGCCTCGGTGATGGCGACAGTGTGACGGTCACCAAACTGGATGAAGAACTGGGTCATGTGGGGCTTGCAAAACCGGGTTCGGCTAAGCTGATTACCACGCTTTTAGATTCTGGTTTTCTACCGATTGTCAGCTCTATTGGCGTCACTGCTGAAGGTGAGTTGATGAACGTGAATGCTGACCAGGCGGCGACCGCTTTGGCCGCAACGCTTGGTGCAGACCTGATTCTGCTATCAGACGTTAGCGGTATTCTGGATGGCAAAGGTCAACGTATTGCAGAAATGACGGCGGCGAAAGCAGAGCAACTTATCGCTCAGGGCATTATTACCGACGGCATGATAGTTAAAGTTAACGCGGCGCTGGATGCAGCACGCACGCTGGGTCGCCCGGTGGATATCGCATCCTGGCGCCATGCGGAACAGTTACCTTCTTTGTTCAACGGCGTCGCCATTGGCACCCGTATTCTGGCCTAGTTTAAAAATAAGTTTTTGAAGGATAAGACAATGCAAAATCACGGCATCAAAAAAATCGTTCTCGCATACTCTGGCGGCCTTGATACTTCAGCCATTATTCCATGGCTGAAGGAAAACTACGGCGGCTGTGAAGTGGTCGCATGTGTGGTGGATATCGGCCAGGACCGTGAAGACCTGAAAGGCGTTGAGCAAAAAGCACTGCGCTCCGGTGCAACAGAGTGCTACGTCGTCGATGCGCGTGAAGAGTTCATCAGTGATTACGTTTACCCGGTATTGCAGACCGGCGCACTGTACGAAGGCACCTATTTGCTGGGTACTTCTATGGCGCGTCCGCTTATCGCTAAAGCGCTGGTTGATGTGGCAAATAAAGTGGGCGCAGATGCGCTGTGCCACGGTGCGACCGGTAAAGGTAACGACCAGGTGCGTTTCGAATCAGCATGGGCGGCACTGGCACCACATCTGAAAGTGGTTGCGCCATGGCGTGAGTGGAACCTGCGTTCCCGTGAAGCACTGCTTGATTACCTGAAAGAGCGTGACATTCCAACTACCGCTTCTCTTGAGAAAATCTACAGCCGTGACGAAAACGCATGGCACATCTCAACAGAAGGCGGCGTGCTGGAAAGCCCGTGGAATGCACCGAACAAAGATTGCTGGGTCTGGACTGTTGATCCTAAAGAAGCGCCAGACCAGGCTGAAGAAGTTACCGTTACCGTTAAAAAAGGCAAAGTCGTTGCCGTAAACGGCGAAGCGATGACACCGTTCCAGTGCCTGGAAACGTTGAACAAGATTGGTTCTAAGCACGGCATCGGTCGTATTGATATCGTCGAAAACCGTCTGGTAGGGATTAAATCCCGTGGCTGCTACGAAACTCCAGGGGGCACCATTATGATGGCTGCACTGCGTGGCGTTGAGCAGCTGGTCCTGGATCGCGATAGCTTCAAATGGCGCGAGCAGTTGGGCCTGGAAATGTCTTACGTGGTTTACGACGGTCGCTGGTTCGCACCACTGCGTAAATCTCTGCAGGCGTCTGCGGAATCACTGGCAGAAGAAGTGAACGGTGAAGTGGTGCTGGAGCTGTATAAAGGCCATGTCACTGCGAAGCAGAAAAAATCTCCGAACAGCCTGTATAGCGAAGAGTTCGCAACGTTCGGCGAAGATGAAGTGTATGACCACAGCCACGCGGGCGGCTTTATCCGTCTGTTCTCGTTGTCGTCACGTATTCGTGCTTTAAACGAATTAAAGAAATAATCAGTAATTGATGGCGGGTGACGAACAACGTGCCCGCCCTATAAAGTAAAAGCAATAAAGATAATTTAATGGAGCATCAATATGGCACTTTGGGGTGGACGTTTTACTCAGGCAGCAGACCAACGTTTCAAATCGTTCAATGATTCATTGCGCTTTGATTACCGACTGGCTGAGCAAGATATTGTGGGTTCTGTCGCCTGGTCCAAAGCGCTGGTTACCGTTGGTGTTCTGACTGTTGCTGAGCAGCAGGAGCTTGAGCAGGCACTGAATTTCCTGTTGGAAGAAGTGCAGGCCAATCCGCAAGCGATCCTTGAGAGCGATGCGGAAGATATTCACAGTTGGGTGGAAGGCAAACTGATTGATAAAGTCGGTGCGCTGGGTAAAAAACTCCACACTGGCCGTAGCCGTAATGACCAGGTCGCCACTGACCTTAAACTGTGGTGCAAAATGCAAATCAGTGAATTATTGGGGGCGACTCGCCAACTGCAACAGGCGCTGGTTGAAACCGCTGAGAATAACCAGGATGCAGTCATGCCGGGTTATACGCACTTGCAACGTGCACAGCCGGTGACTTTTGCACACTGGTGCCTGGCTTACGTTGAAATGCTGGCGCGTGATGAAAGCCGTTTGCAGAGCACGCTGGAGCGCCTCGACGTTAGCCCGTTGGGCAGCGGCGCACTGGCTGGTACAGCCTATGAAATCGACCGTGAGCAACTTGCTGGCTGGTTAGGTTTTGCATCTGCGACGCGCAATAGCCTGGATAGCGTCTCTGACCGTGACCATGTGCTGGAACTGCTTTCTGACGCGTCCATCGGTATGGTTCACCTGTCCCGTTTCGCAGAAGACCTGATTTTCTTCAATACCGGGGAAGCTGGGTTTGTTGAGTTGTCTGACCGCGTGACCTCTGGCTCTTCCTTGATGCCACAGAAGAAAAACCCGGATGCGCTCGAGCTTATCCGTGGCAAATGTGGTCGTGTTCAAGGTGCGCTGACTGGCATGATGATGACCCTGAAAGGGCTGCCGCTGGCGTATAACAAAGATATGCAGGAAGACAAAGAAGGTCTGTTCGACGCGCTTGATACCTGGATGGATTGCTTGCATATGTCCGTTCTGGTGCTCGATGGTATTCAGGTTAAACGCCCGCGCTGCAAAGAAGCTGCCGAGCAGGGTTATGCCAACGCAACTGAACTGGCTGATTACCTGGTCGCTAAAGGCGTACCGTTCCGTGAAGCGCACCATATTGTGGGGGAAGCGGTCGTAGAAGCGATTCGCCAGGGCAAAGCGCTGGAAGCATTGCCGCTTGCTGATTTGCAGAAATTCAGTGCCACAATCGGTGATGATGTTTATCCCATTTTGTCATTGCAATCATGCCTGGATAAGCGCTCAGCCAAAGGCGGCGTTTCTCCTCAGCAGGTAGCATTGGCAATTAGCGATGCGAAGCAGCGCCTGGTGTAAACGTTTTGCAGGATAAAATGAGCCTGGCCTTGTGCCGGGCTTTTTTTGTATCTAACGGATAAAAAAAGAGCGGACATAATGTCCGCTAAATGATTCACGTTGGCTTCAGTACTTAGTTCGGAGAACAGGGGGTTTCCCTACAACACAACCGCGATCCATGGATGGTTTGTGCTGTTGATGGCTATTATTCAATATCAATGGTTGATAGGGATAATCGTTCGTTGCTATGATTTCTATCGCCATGGGCTATCATGGCGACGGAGGATAGAGAATGAATATTCGTGATCTAGAATACCTGGTGGCGCTGGCTGAGCATCGTCACTTTCGTCGGGCAGCGGATGCCTGCCATGTCAGTCAGCCAACGCTGAGCGGTCAGATTCGCAAACTTGAAGATGAACTTGGCGTGATGTTGCTTGAACGCACCAGCCGTAAAGTGTTGTTCACTCAGGCGGGTTTGTTGCTGGTGGACCAGGCTCGCACTGTGCTGCGAGAAGTTAAAGTCCTTAAAGAAATGGCGAGTCAGCAGGGCGAGGCAATGTCCGGGCCGCTGCACATCGGCTTAATCCCAACCGTTGGGCCTTATCTGCTGCCGCAGATTATCCCGATGCTGCATAAAACTTTCCCCAAACTAGAAATGTATCTGCACGAGGCGCAAACCCATCAGTTGTTAGCGCAGCTTGATAGCGGAAAACTCGACTGTGCGATTCTCGCTTTGGTGAAAGAGAGCGAAGCCTTTATTGAAGTGCCGCTGTTTGATGAGCCAATGATGCTGGCGATTTACCAGGACCACCCGTGGGCGGACCGTGATCGCGTGCCATTATCGGATCTTGCGGGTGAAAAGCTGCTGATGCTGGAAGACGGGCACTGTCTGCGCGATCAGGCGCTGGGTTTCTGCTTTGAAGCGGGCGCTGAAGAAGACACGCATTTCCGTGCAACCAGCCTTGAAACGCTGCGTAACATGGTGGCAGCCGGAAGTGGGATAACATTGTTACCTGCGCTGGCTGTGCCGAACGAGCGTTGCCGTGACGGCGTGGTTTACCTTCCATGTTATAAACCAGAGCCGCGTCGTACTATCGGCCTGGTTTATCGTCCGGGTTCTCCACTGCGTGGTCGCTATGAGCAACTCGCTGAGGCCATCCGTACACATATGGATGGCCATTTTGAGCCAGAGTTAAAACAAGCGGTTCAAGCCGTTTAAAGCCGCTACCCGATAGGCTTCCGCCATGGTCGGGTAGTTGAAGGTGGTGTTAACAAAGTACTCAATCGTGTTACCACCACCTTTCTGCTCCATAATCGCCTGGCCGATGTGAATAATTTCTGCCGCGCGTTCACCAAAGCAGTGAATCCCTAAAATCTCTTTCGTCTCACGATGGAAGAGAATTTTTAGCGTACCCACGTTCATACCGACAATTTGCGCGCGAGCGAGATGCTTGAACTGTGCGCGACCCACTTCGTACGGTACTTTCATCGACGTTAACTGCTGCTCGGTTTTCCCGACGGAACTGATTTCCGGAATGGTATAAATACCGGTCGGAATATCTTCAATCAGATGCGCCGTTGCTTCGCCTTTAACCAGAGCTTGGGCCGCGATTCTGCCCTGATCGTAAGCCGCCGATGCCAGGCTCGGGTAACCAATCACATCGCCAACGGCATAAATGTGCGGCTGTGCGGTCTGGTACATACTGTTGACCTTCAACAGACCACGGCCATCGGCTTCCAGCCCTACATTTTCCAGTGACAGCGAATCGGTATTCCCCGTGCGCCCGTTCGCATAAAGCAGGCAGTCAGCTTTCACTTTTTTGCCAGATTTTAGCGAGACAATGACGCCATCTTCCACGCCTTCGATGTTCTCAAACTCTTCGTTGTGGCGAATAACGACGCCGCTATTCCAGAAGTGGTAAGAGAGCGAGTCGGACATCTCCTGATCGAGAAACGCCAGCAGGCGATCGCGGGTATTAATCAAATCAACCTTGACGTTCATGCCACGGAAAATCGACGCATACTCGCAACCAATCACCCCTGCGCCATAAATAATGACGTGGCGTGGTTCGTGATGCAGGTTAAGAATGGAATCGCTGTCGTACACACGCGGATGGCTGAAATCGACTTCTGGCGGACGATAAGGGCGCGAGCCGCAAGCAATAATGAACTTCTCGGCGGTGATCATCTCCACCGAGCCATCGTGACATTCCAGCGAGATAGTATGTGCATCTACAAAGCGTGCATCGCCCTGCAACATCTCGCAGCGGTTACGCTCATAAAAGCTCTGGCGCATGCGAGTTTGTTGGTTAATGACGCTATCAGCGTGATTAAGAATATCGGCGAAGGAAGAACGGAGGAGATGTGTGTGGTCGCTATATAAAGGATTTTGGTTAAATTCGATAATGCGGCTGACTGCGTGGCGCAGCGCTTTTGAGGGGATGGTTCCCCAGTGAGTGCAACCGCCACCCACGTTATGGTAGCGCTCAACAACGGCTACCCTTGCTCCGAGTTTCACCAGCCCCATTGCGGCACCTTCGCCGCCAGGACCGGAACCAATTACTATTGCGTCATAATCGTAGGTGTGTGACATGGTAAGGCTTACCTGTTCTTATACATAAAAGCAACACAATGGTAACATCAACAGCGGGATAACCCAATTATCCTTGTGCTTTTTCCTGCGTTACACGAGGCCGCTCGCGTAAACAATCATTCACAATCCTGTATAAAACCAGTTAAGTTATTCTCTGGTATAGTGCGAGTTCTATTAAGAGATTCAGGCAATATGATGGGTGTAAGAGCGCAACAAAAAGAAAGAACCAGGCGTTCTCTGGTCGAAGCCGCGTTTAGCCAGTTAAGTGCTGAACGAAGTTTTGCCAGCCTGAGTTTGCGCGAGGTCGCCCGTGAGGCTGGTATAGCGCCAACATCGTTTTATCGCCACTTTCGTGATGTTGACGAACTGGGTTTAACGATGGTTGATGAAAGCGGCCTGATGCTGCGCCAGTTAATGCGCCAGGCTCGCCAGCGAATTGCCAAAGGCGGGAGCGTAATTCGTACTTCTGTCTCAACATTTATGGAATTTATCGGTAATAATCCCAACGCATTTCGTTTGTTGTTACGTGAGCGTTCTGGAACGTCTGCCGCATTTCGTGCCGCTGTCGCCCGTGAAATTCAGCACTTTATTGCGGAACTTGCTGACTATCTGGAACTCGAAAATCGCATGCCGCGTAGTTTTACTGAAGCGCAGGCAGAAGCGATGGTTACGATTGTCTTTAGTGCTGGTGCCGAAGCGCTGGACGTCGATGCCGATCAGCGTCGTCAGCTTGAAGAGCGCCTGGTACTTCAGTTACGCATGATTTCAAAAGGTGCGTACTACTGGTATCGCCGGGAGCAAGAAAAAGTGGCATTAGCTCAAATATCTGAAGAGTGAGTAAAGGAAGAGCAATGAAACAGTTACAAGAGAGAGGTACGCTCGGGTTGGCGTTTATTGCAGGCCTGGCAATTAACGGAACGTTTGCCGCGCTATTTAGCTCGGTTGTGCCGTTTTCCATTTTCCCGATGATCACGCTGGTGCTGACGGTGTACTGTTTGCATCAACGTTACCTGAACCGCACGATGCCAGTTGGCCTGCCAAGTATTGCTGCGGCGTGCTTTGTGCTGGGTGTCTTGTTATATAGCGCGGTTGTGCGTGCTGAGTATCCGGCGATTGGCTCTAACTTCTTGCCTGCGGTGCTTTCAGTCGCATTGTTGTTCTGGATTGGTTTCAAAGTTCGCGCCCGTAAAGCGCAGGTAACTGAATAGTATTCTTAGCCAGAAATAATAACGGACGCCGAGGCGTCCGTTTTGCTATTTGCGTGTCAGCCACACACCGCATTCCATATGATGCGTATACGGGAACTGGTCGAAGAGCGCCAGGCGCGAAACATTATGGGTTTCGCTTAATACTTCCAGATTCTCGCATAGGGTCTGCGGGTTGCAGGAAATATAGAGAATACGTGGGTATGCCTGCACCATCTTCACTGTGTCTGCATCCAGGCCGCTACGCGGTGGATCGACGAAAATGGTTTCGCACTGATAACTTTTAAGGTCGATACCTTCCAGACGCCTGAACTCGCGCACGCCATTCATCGCCTGAGTAAAATCTTCAGCCGCCATACGGATAATTTGCACGTTTTCAATTTCATTCGCCGCAATGTTGTACTGCGCAGCAGCAACAGATGGCTTGGCGATTTCAGTCGCCAGTACGCGGTTAAAGTTACGCGCCAGTGCCAGCGAGAAGTTACCGTTACCACAGTACAATTCCAGCAGATCGCCCCTTGAACCCTGAGTTGCATCCAGTGCCCATTCCAGCATATGAACATTCATCGCGGCATTCGGCTGAGTAAAACTGTTCTCAACCTGGCGATAAATCATCTCTTTACCGGCAACGGTTAAACGCTCATCGATGAAATCCTGATCTAACTCGATTTTGGTCTTTGTAGCACGGCCAATTAAATGAACGTTGAAACCCTGAGCACGCAGATTATCGCGCAATGCTTCAGCGTGTTGCTGCCACTCTTCACCCAACCTGCGATGATAAAGCAACGAAACCACAGCCTGATTGCTCATGGTAGTCAGATAATCAATCTGGAAAAGCTTAAAACGCAGAGCGGGAATATCGCGCACACCATCGAGCATTGCCGGCATTAGTGCGTTGATAAGCGCACTTGCTGCCGGGAAACTATTGACCCGAATACGTTGCTTGGTTTCCTGGTCAAACATGATGTGGTACAGGTCGTCTTCATCGTGCCAGATGCGGAATTCAGCGCGCATCCGGTAATGGCTGACTGGCGAACGGAACACCTCCGGCGCGGGAGCTGCAAAAGGGGCCATCATGCTTTGCAAGCGGGCGACTTTTTCGGCCAGTTGCGCGTCGTAAAGTTCTATCGGGAGATGTTCTGGAGTCATGAGTTGCTACCTGTTAGTAAAGTCAAACTACGCGGCGATTGTAGGGATTAGGCTCGTGATGTCCAGCGCTGTTGCATTTTGATGCTTATAGACAAGCTTATTAACAAAATCGTAGCATAGCGCTTCCGGCCTTTTTATAAGTTATACCCGAGAAACTTCGAGATGCAGGTAGGCGGCAAACGAGCAAATCCCGATGAGCTTACTGAAGTAAGTGATTCGGGTGAGTGGGTGTAGCCAACACCCCTGCATTTTGAAGAGCGACGGGTATAAAAGGGAACCCAGTGTAATTCTGGGGCTGACGCGCAGCGGTAAGGAAGAGCGGGATGAGTGCCAGGTGCAGACACTGCTTATAGAAGTGGGAAGTCATCATCCAGAAGTGAACGCCTCCAAGCCCGAAGACCTGCCGGTATACGTCGCAATCTGCATAACTATCGCGTGCTATCGGTTATGTCTGCGGCATCCTTGATTTAAAAGCGGATGCTTATATAAATGAAGTTAAAAAAACTTTCGCTGCTTACGGCGTTGTCCGTAACGGCTTTTTCTGGCTGGGCGCAAGACAGCAATTCCGAAGAAAACCTGGTGGTGACGGCAAATCGTTTTCAGCAACCGGTTAATACGGTGCTGGCTCCGACTGATGTTGTGACCAAAGCGGACATAGAAAGATGGCAGTCAAAAACGGTGCTGGATGTTATGCGTCGCTTGCCAGGCGTTGATATCGCACAAAACGGTGGTATGGGACAAAGCGCATCACTTTTTGTTCGCGGGACAGAGGCTCGACATGTTTTAGTTTTGGTTGATGGCATTCCTATTGCCCGTCCTGGAATTTCAAATAATTCCGATATAGACCAAATTCCGGTATCCCTGGTTCAGCGAATTGAATACATACGGGGGCCGCGTTCAGCTGTTTATGGTTCGGGTGCTATTGGCGGAGTCGTCAACATTATTACCCAGGATGGCGATGATCGTTCGCAGATTAATGCAGGCATCGGCTCGAATGGCTATCAGCAATATGATGGCACTTTACGCCAAAAGGTTGGCGATACTGTCTTCACGGCGGCTGGGGCGTATCAGACTACAAATGGTTTTAATGTTCAACCTGGCTCAAGTTATAGCGGTGATACCGATCGCGATGGGTACCGTAATAAACTGTTCTGGGGCGGTATTGAGCATAAATTCAATGATAATTTTGCCGGTTTCTTCCGGGGGTACGGTTATTCCAGCAATACAGATTATGACCAAGGTAATGGGGGTTACGATGGCGGTGGTGATGAGCATCAAAACTACACCCAGTCTTGGGATACCGGCCTGAATTTCAATTCTGGAATTTACTCGTCGCAATTACTGGCTAATTATCAGCGCATTAAAGATTACAACTACAGTAGCCTGGCTGGCCGTTATCAAGAAGGGACAACTCTTGATGATATGGAACAACGTTATATCCAGTGGGGTAATAATGTTGAAATCGGGCACGGCGCGATAAGCGCAGGAATCGACTGGAAACAAGAAAAGCTGACTTCTTATGGTGAAACCTATACTGGCGCACCTGCGAAAGATAGTTATACGCGTGATAACACAGGCCTTTACCTTACTGGCCAACAGCAGATAGAAAGCGTTACTTTGGAAGCCTCTGGTCGTGAAGACCATGATGAGCAATTTGGCTGGCATGGTACATGGCAAACTGCTGCTGGTTGGGAGTTCGTAGAAGGTTACCGTACGACGCTTTCTTACGGTACAGGATTCCTCGCACCATCTTTAGGGCAACAGTTTGGTGCGGACCGTTTTGGTATTGCTTCCAATCCAAATCTGAAACCAGAAGAGTCAAAACAATGGGAAGCCGGATTGGAAGGTTTAACCGGTCCATTGGATTGGCGCTTATCGGCATACCGCTACAAAATTCAGAACCTCATTGATTACGACAATCATAGCTACTACAACGTAAAATCCGCGACGATTAAAGGTATGGAATGGACTGGAAGCGTGACTACGGGTCCGGTGGATCATCGCTTGACGCTTCAGTACATTAATCCACGCGATGATGAAACCGATAAATTATTACTTCGTCGTGCAAAACAGCAGGTGAAGTATGAATTGAGTGGTCAAGTGTATCAGTTGGGTTGGGATGTCACTTACCAGTATATGGGTGAACGTTATGATTATGATTATGACTCCAGCAGCGATGTAAAAATGGGCGGGGTAAGTTTATGGGATCTCGCTGCCTCATATCCGGTCACCTCTCATCTCACCGTTCGTGGTAGAATCGCCAACCTGTTCGATAAAGATTACGAGACGGTTTATGGCTATCAAACCCCAGGACGGGAGTACTACCTCACTGGCAGCTATACCTTCTAATACACATCCCACCGTACTGGTTTTTGACTCCGGTGTCGGTGGGCTTTCTGTGTATGACGAAGTCCGGCAGCTTTTGCCTGACCTGCACTATATATATGCTTTCGATAACGTAGCATTTCCCTACGGCGAGAAAAGCGAAGCGTTCATTGTTGAGCGCGTAGTTGAAATTGTTACTGCGGTTCAGGAACGTTACCCGCTCGCACTCGCCATCATCGCCTGCAATACGGCGAGTACCGTTTCGCTTCCTGCGTTACGTGAAAAATTCGCTTTCCCTGTCGTAGGCGTTGTCCCTGCTATTAAACCTGCTGCGCGTCTGACGACTAATGGCGTTGTCGGGTTGCTGGCGACTCGCGGTACGGTTCGCCGTCCTTATACTCACGAGCTGGTTGCGCGCTTTGCGTCAGAATGCAAAATCGAAATGCTCGGTTCGGCAGAGCTGGTGGAGTTAGCAGAGGCCAAGTTGCACGGTCAGCCCGTGGATCTTGAGGAACTGCGGAAGATTCTTCGTCCATGGCTGCGAATGAAAGAGCCGCCGGATACCGTAGTATTAGGCTGCACTCATTTCCCTCTATTAGAAGAAGAGTTGCTGGAAGTTCTGCCGGAAGGAACTCGGTTGATAGATTCAGGCGCTGCAATTGCTCGCCGTACGGTATGGCTTTTAGAACATGAATCTCCGAATGCATTATCTGCAGATGAGAACATTGCGTTCTGTATGGGGCTCACGCCAGAGATTGCTCAATTAGCACCCGTTTTGCAGCGTTATGGCTTCCCAAGGCTTGAAAAACTAGCTGTTTGCAGCGAATTTGAATAAAAAAGAGACGGTTGAAATAAAAATTGAAAATAGGGGTTGTCAGCTTCCAGAAAATCCCTATACTGCGCCTCCACTGACACGGCACAACGGCTTACAAACCGGCCCGTCAGCCAGATGAAAAGCGAAAATAAACGCTTGACTCTGAAAGAGGAAAGCGTAATATACGCCACCTCGAGTTAGCAAGCGAAAGCGCGTAACTCACTGCTCTTTAACAATTTATCAGACAATCTGTGTGGGCACTCGCAGGATTGATATCTCAGATACCTTCGGGTATCAAAAAAATATCAAGTCTTGAAGAGTGACCAAGCAGTAATTCATTTAG
>NZ_JAJSOS010000013.1:0-141015 GCF_021283185.1 Buttiauxella cochleicola | reverse complement strand
GAGAGTAGGGAACTGCCAGGCTCCAAA
Source organism: Buttiauxella cochleicola (assembly GCF_021283185.1). Lineage (NCBI taxonomy): Bacteria > Pseudomonadati > Pseudomonadota > Gammaproteobacteria > Enterobacterales > Enterobacteriaceae > Buttiauxella > Buttiauxella cochleicola. Next base: position 140,988 of record NZ_JAJSOS010000013.1, on the reverse strand, counting down.
TAAACAAACAAGCCTCATGCGAAAGCATGGGGCTTTTTTGTGCTTGCTAAGTGGACAACATTGTCGGGAGCAATGTTGCACGTCGCTTGCGACGGCCCCGGAGGGGTGAGTATCAGGATGATACGAATACAAGCCCTGTACTGATGTTCAGGGCTTTTTGCTGTCTGCGATTTATGCAATTATCTTTCATATTCCCCTCTCAGCAAGCCAACCCCATCCATATAATCTACTGAAGTACCGGCTGTTAACCAGTCTATTCCCCTGCCTATAAAATCTGTGCTTAAGTGAAACATTTTCAACTATCTTATGAATACTCGACATTTGACAGTCGGCGAGTTATCTTCAGCTATCTGGATGTCTAAACGTTTAAACGTATGTTGTGAGGATATAAGGTTATGCCGATTCGGGTGCAGGATGAGTTACCAGCTGTCAATTTCCTGCGGGATGAGAATGTCTTTGTTATGACTACATCGCGCGCAAGCAATCAGGAGATCCGTCCGCTAAAGGTACTCATACTTAATCTGATGCCGAAAAAGATTGAGACGGAGAACCAGTTTTTACGTCTGCTTTCTAACTCTCCTCTACAGGTTGACGTTCAGCTGCTGCGCATTGATTCGCGTGAATCCCGTAATACACCAACTGAGCACCTCAATAACTTCTACTGTAATTTCGACGATATTCAGGATGAAAATTTTGATGGGCTTATCGTTACCGGTGCGCCATTGGGTCTGGTTGAGTTTAACGATGTGGCTTACTGGCCGCAGATCGAACAAGTAATTCATTGGGCTAAAGATCACGTCACCTCAACGCTATTTGTCTGTTGGGCTGTACAGGCTGCACTCAATATTCTTTACGGTATTCCTAAGCAAACGCGTAAAGAGAAATTGTCTGGCGTATATGAGCATAACCTCACTTACCCACACGCACTGTTAACTCGCGGCTTTGATGACACTTTCCTGGCACCACACTCGCGTTATGCCGATTTCCCTGCATCGTTGATTCGTGACTACACCGATCTCGAAGTTCTGGCCGAGTCAGAAGAAGGGGATGCTTATCTTTTTGGCAGTAAAGACAAGCGCATTGCATTTGTGACTGGCCATCCAGAATATGATTCGCACACGCTTTCTGGTGAGTATTTCCGCGACGTAGAAGCAGGTCTGAATCCCGATGTGCCTTATAACTATTTCCCGGGTAATGACCCGCAGAAGAAGCCACATGCAACCTGGCGTAGTCACGGAAATTTACTGTTCACAAACTGGCTGAACTACTACGTTTATCAGATCACACCGTTCGATCTGCGTCATATGAACCCAACGCTCGATTAAGCGTTTCAGCACCCCTTCACCTCTACGATCAAGGCACCTTTAGGTGCCTTTTTTGTTTTCTAAAAACCACTTCCCTCAATGACTAATTTTTAAATTCATAAATATCAATGTGATAAATGATTTTAAAATCAAAAATGGAAATAGTTTTTGATTTTAAAAAATCATGAAGTAGTCTTAACTCTGTTGAGTGAAAACCAGACACTGGACGTACCAGATAGAATTGGCGTTATTGACGGGATGAAATGAGGGGAGAGATCCAATGACACAACAGACAGTTAGCGCAGAGTTGGCCTTTAGCCAACCGTTTGGTGAACCAGAGCGACAGATACTGACGCCTGATGCAGTAGAGTTTCTCAGTGAGCTCGTCACCCGCTTTACACCGCAACGTAATAAGCTGCTGGCGGCACGCACCGTACAGCAAGCGGAAATTGATTCTGGAAAGCTTCCGGATTTTATTTCGGAAACCAGTTCCATTCGTGAATCTGAATGGACTATTCGTGGCATCCCAGCCGATTTACTCGACAGACGTGTCGAGATCACCGGTCCGGTTGAACGCAAGATGGTGATCAACGCTTTAAATGCTAACGTCAAAGTGTTCATGGCCGACTTTGAAGACTCACTGGCACCAAGCTGGAACAAAGTTATCGATGGGCAAATCAACCTGCGTGATGCAATAAACGGCACCATTAGCTGGACAAACGAAGCAGGTAAAATTTATCAGTTGAAGCCTGATCCGGCGGTACTGGTGTGCCGTGTTCGTGGCCTGCATTTACCGGAAAAACATGTCATCTGGCGCGATGAACCTATCCCAGGTAGCCTGTTCGACTTCGCACTCTACTTCTTCCACAACGTAGACTCTCTACTGGCTAAAGGAAGCGGCCCATATTTCTATCTGCCAAAAACCCAATCCTGGCAGGAAGCGGCCTGGTGGAGTGAAGTATTCAGCTTTACTGAGGATCATTTCTCTCTACCGCGCAGCACTATCAAAGCAACATTGCTGATCGAAACGTTACCTGCGGTATTCCAGATGGATGAGATCCTGCATGCGCTGCGCGATCATATCGTTGGGTTGAACTGCGGCCGCTGGGATTACATTTTCAGCTATATCAAGACGTTGAAAAATCATCCGGACCGCATTCTTCCCGATCGTCAGTCCGTCACTATGGAAAAGCCTTTCCTGAACGCTTACTCCCGTCTGCTGATCAAAACTTGCCATCGTCGCGGTGCTTTCGCTATGGGCGGTATGGCGGCATTCATTCCAAGTAAAGACAGCCAACGCAATGAATGGGTACTCAATAAAGTTAAAGCAGATAAGCAGATGGAAGCGACCAACGGCCATGACGGCACATGGATTGCGCATCCGGGTCTTGCCGACACTGTGATGGAGGTCTTTAGCAAAGCGCTGGGGGAAGACAAAAACCAGCTGCATGTTCTGCGTGAAGAAGATGCGCCAATTACTGCGGCACAACTGCTGGAAGCATGTCCTGGTGAACGCACCGAAGCAGGTATGCGCGCCAACATTCGTGTTGCTGTGCAGTACATAGAAGCGTGGATCTCAGGCAATGGTTGCGTGCCGATCTACGGTCTGATGGAAGATGCCGCGACTGCGGAAATTTCACGAACTTCTATCTGGCAGTGGATCCACCATCAAAAAACGTTGAGTAACGGTGAGACGGTCACTAAGGCACTGTTCCGCCAAATGCTGGCCGAAGAGATGTTCGTTATTCAGGAGGAGCTAGGTGACAAACGTTTCAGCCAGGGGCGCTTTGATGAAGCGGCCCGCCTGATGGAGCAGATCACCACTTCCGATACGCTTATCGACTTCCTGACGCTGCCGGGCTACCGCCTGCTTGCTTAATCTTACTCAATAATAATATGGAGCATCTGCCATGACTAAAACCTCACGCAACCAACAAATCCAACAATTACAACAAGATTGGACGCAACCACGCTGGGAAGGCATCAAACGTCCGTACACTGCAGAAGAAGTCGTTAAACTGCGCGGTTCGGTAAACCCGGAATGTACCCTGGCGCAAAATGGCGCAGCGAGAATGTGGCGTCTGCTGCATGGCGAATCGAAAAAGGGTTACATCAATAGCCTCGGTGCATTAACTGGTGGGCAGGCTTTGCAACAGGCGAAAGCCGGTATCGAAGCTATCTATCTTTCTGGCTGGCAGGTGGCGGCGGATGCCAACCTTGCATCCAGCATGTACCCGGATCAATCGCTGTATCCAGCAAACTCAGTACCTGCGGTGGTTGATCGGATCAACAACACGTTCCGTCGCGCCGATCAGATCCAGTGGGCATCGAACATTGAAGAAGGTGATCCGCGTTATGTCGATTACTACCTGCCGATCGTGGCCGATGCTGAAGCTGGGTTTGGCGGCGTACTAAATGCTTATGAGCTGATGAAATCGATGATTCAGGCCGGTGCGGCAGCCGTTCACTTTGAAGATCAGCTCGCATCGGTTAAGAAATGCGGCCATATGGGCGGTAAGGTATTGGTTCCTACTCAAGAAGCGATTCAGAAACTGGTTGCGGCACGTCTTGCAGCTGACGTAATGGGAGTCCCAACACTGGTTATCGCTCGTACTGACGCTGATGCGGCAGATTTGATTACCTCTGATTGCGACGAATACGACCGCGAGTTTGTGACTGGTGAGCGCACACAAGAAGGGTTCTACCGCACGCGTGCAGGTATTGAACAAGCTATCAGTCGTGGGCTTGCATATGCGCCATACGCTGACCTGGTGTGGTGTGAAACCTCGAAGCCAGATCTCGACCAGGCTCGCCGTTTTGCTGATGCCATCCATGCCCGTTTCCCAGGCAAACTGCTGGCATACAACTGCTCGCCATCGTTTAACTGGAAGAAAAATCTCGACGACAAAACCATCGCTTCGTTCCAGGAAGAGCTGTCAGCAATGGGCTACAAATACCAATTTATTACGCTGGCGGGCATTCACAGCATGTGGTTCAACATGTTCGACCTGGCACACGCTTACGCACAGGGTGAAGGGATGCGCCATTACGTGGAAAAAGTGCAGCAGCCAGAATTTGCCGCAGCACCTGAAGGCTACACCTTCGTTTCCCATCAGCAGGAAGTGGGCACCGGTTATTTCGACAACGTGACGACGATTATCCAGGGTGGCGCTTCTTCGGTTACAGCGTTAACCGGTTCAACGGAAGAAGATCAGTTCTAAGTTTTCGTAGGGCGGATACGCAGCGCGTCATCCGCCGTTTTTATGCTGTGAGGTAACCTATGACGCGACGGCTGGAACTGTTAATTACCCACACCATCCTGCAAGGTTTTGACGCACAGTATGGCCGCTTTCTTGAAGTGACCGCGGGAGCCCAGCAGCGTTTTGAGCAAGCAGACTGGCATGCAGTTCAGCAAGCGATGAAAAGCCGTATCCATCTCTACGATCACCACGTTGGCCTGGTGGTGGAGCAATTGCGTTGCATCACTGGCAGTCACAATACTGACGACGAGTTTTTACTGCGTGTCAAAGCGCAGTACACACAATTGTTACCCGATTACCCTCGTTTTGAAATTGCCGAAAGCTTTTTCAATTCTGTTTATTGTCGACTGTTCGATCACCGCTCGTTATCTCCCGAGCGGCTTTTTATCTTTAGTTCTCAGGAAGAAAAGCGCTTTCGTGAGATCCCTCGTCCGCTATCAAAGTCCTTTACTCCAGCTTTAGGTTGGCAGCCGCTTTTGCGTTCTTTGCTAAGAGATTTACCTTTGCGTTTGCCGTGGCAAGATTTGGCGCGAGACGCGGGTTACATCATCGCGCATCTGACCGAAACCTTTGGCTCTGAGGCTTTGCAGCATGCTTCCCTTGAAGTCGCCAATGAGTTGTTTTATCGCAATAAAGCCGCCTGGCTTGTGGGTAAGTTGGTCTTGCCGAACGGTAAGGTACCGTTTTTATTGCCAATTCATCGCACTGATGACGGCTATCTGGTCGTTGATACTTGTTTAACCAGCGCCGCCGAAGCGAGCATTGTCTTCGGTTTCGCCCGTTCCTATTTTATGGTTTATGCACCACAACCTGCGGCTCTGGTGGAGTGGTTGCGTGAGCTGTTGCCAGGTAAAACGACTGCCGAACTGTATATGGCAATTGGCTGCCAGAAACACGGTAAAACCGAAAGCTACCGCGAATATCTGACATATATCTCAGCCACTGATGAGCAGTTTATTGAAGCGCCAGGTATTCGTGGCATGGTGATGCTGGTGTTTACGTTGCCTGGCTTTGACCGGGTATTCAAAGTGATTAAAGACAAGTTCGCGCCGCAAAAAGAGGTCACTGCTGAACGTGTGCGCGAATGCTATCAGCTGGTCAAAGAGCACGATCGTGTCGGGCGTATGGCCGATACCCAGGAGTTTGAGAATTTTGTGCTGTCTAAACATCAGATTAGCCAGCCATTGATGGCGTTATTACAGCAGGAAGTGCCTGAAAAACTGACCGACCTCGGTGACCGGATCGCCATCAGCCATCTTTATATTGAACGCCGAATGGTGCCGCTAAATTTATGGCTTGAGCAGGTGGAAGGGCAGCAATTACGCGACGCAGTGGAAGAATACGGTAACGCCATCCGCCAACTTGCCGCCGCCAATATCTTCCCAGGCGACATGCTGTTTAAAAACTTTGGCGTAACCCGGCACGGGCGCGTGGTGTTCTACGATTACGATGAAATTTGCTATATGACCGAAGTGAATTTTCGCAACGTACCGCCGCCGCGTTACCCTGAGGACGAACTCTCTGCCGAGCCGTGGTACAGCGTGGCGCCAGGCGACGTGTTCCCGGAAGAGTTTCGTCACTACTTATGCGCTGACCCGCGTATTCGCCAGATATTCGATGAAATGCACAGCGACTTGTTCCGCGCTGACTATTGGCGTGCGTTGCAGGAACGTATCCGCAATGGCCACGTAGAAGATGTCTTTGCTTATCGTAAACGCCAAAGATTTATTCTTCGTTTTGGCGATTTAAAGCAGGCGGGTTAGCGCCCGCCGCCGTATGCCTGAGTAATCTCTTTCGCCGCTTTAATTACTAACGCGCCCAACTCGGTAACGCGGTCATCTGTCACGCGTGATATTGGGCCGGAAATGGAAATCGCCGCAAAGGCTTCATGATGTTCATCATAGATACACGCCGCCACGCAACGCAGCCCCAGCGCATGTTCTTCATCATCAAATGAATATCCACGCTTACGCGTTTGCGCCAAATCTTCTTTCAGATGCAGTGGGGAGGTCAGTGTGGCAGGGGTATAGCTATGCAACCCTTTACGATGCAGCAGAGTTGCGACCTGGTCGTCACTCAAATTCGCGAGAAACACCTTTCCTGCACCTGATGCATGCATGGGTAATTTGCCGCCGATTGGGGCTGACATCCGCATAAGCTGGGCGCATTGCACCTGGTCGATAATAATCGCCTGATGATCGCTATGGTCGAGCACCGCAAGATTCACCGTTTCGCCGGAATCTTCCATCAGCTTGCGCAGCATCGGGTGAACAATGGCCAACAGATTACGACTTTGCAGGAAGCTACTACCCACCACAAACGCATGCGCGCCAATCGTCCAGTGTCCGAGATCGCCGATCTGGCGCACAAAGCCAAGTTGTTGCATGGTGGTCAGTAGACGATGAGTCGTGGAGTTAGGTAAACCAGCCTGTTGTGCCAGCTCGGTAAGGGCAACACTACCGTGTGATTCAGCAATCCATTCAAGCAATTTCAGGCCGCGAGTAAGCGACTGAACCTGTCCGGTGGGTTGTGGTGCGGCCACAGTGGCAGCGCGCGGTTTTTTTCCACGTTTAGCGGGAACGGCAGCAACCATAACTGACTCCTGTTTTCGTATCGTGGAAATCATTTTCGTTTTATTTGGCGATAATGCAACCAGCATTGGACTCATCGGATCAGTCAGGTGAACATGTCTCATGTTCCATTGCTTTGCGACTATTACAAGTTATGACAGTATGCCTTGTGGGCTGACAGGCTTGGGTAAACAGGTGGGAGTTAGAGTGAGCAATAAATTAGAAAAACTGCATCAGCAGTTGCAACAACGCATTTTGGTACTGGATGGTGGTATGGGAACCATGATCCAGAGCTACCGTCTTGATGAAAGCGATTTTCGCGGAGAGCGCTTTGCGGACTGGCCTTGTGACCTGAAAGGGAACAACGACTTGTTGGTGCTGAGCAAGCCAGAAATCATTGCCGCTATTCACTACGCCTATTTTGAAGCGGGTGCCGACATTGTCGAAACCAACACCTTCAACTCAACAACCATCGCGATGGCGGATTACCAAATGGAATCCCTGTCGGCAGAAATCAACTTTGAGGCGGCGAAGCTCGCCCGTGCCTGTGCTGATGAATGGACAGCACGCACACCAGAAAAACCGCGCTACGTGGCAGGTGTGTTAGGCCCAACTAACCGTACTGCATCTATTTCACCTGACGTGAACGATCCGGCATTCCGTAACGTGACCTTTGATCTGCTGGTGGAAGCCTACCGTGAATCTACACGTGCGCTGGTGGAAGGTGGATCTGACCTCATCATGATTGAGACGGTGTTCGATACCCTGAATGCCAAAGCCGCTATTTTTGCGGTTAAAACCGAATTTGAAGCGCTGGGTGTTGATCTACCGATCATGATTTCCGGCACCATCACCGACGCTTCAGGCCGTACCCTTTCCGGCCAGACTACTGAGGCCTTCTATAACTCATTACGCCATGCTGACGCGCTGACCTTCGGCCTGAACTGTGCGTTGGGACCTGACGAACTGCGCCAGTACGTCGCTGAGCTTTCACGCATCGCTGATTGCTACGTTACCGCACACCCGAACGCAGGCTTGCCGAACGCCTTCGGTGAATACGATCTCGATGCAGCTGAGATGGCGCGCCAGATTGGCGAATGGGCGCAGGCAGGTTTCCTGAACATTATTGGCGGTTGCTGCGGTACCACGCCGGCACATATTGCGGCGATGAGCAAAGCCGTGGAAGGCGTTGCCCCACGTAAAATACCAGACCTGCCAGTGGCATGCCGTCTGGCGGGCCTTGAGCCGCTGAACATTGGCGCCGATAGCCTGTTTGTCAACGTGGGTGAACGTACCAACGTCACCGGTTCTGCCAAGTTTAAGCGCCTGATCAAAGAAGAAAAATATAACGAAGCGTTGGAAGTAGCACTTCAGCAGGTTGAAAGCGGCGCGCAAATCATCGATATCAACATGGATGAAGGGATGCTCGACGCCGAAGCGGCGATGGTGCGTTTCCTCAACCTGATTGCCGGTGAGCCAGATATTGCCCGCGTGCCCATCATGATTGACTCCTCAAAATGGGACGTCATCGAAAAAGGGCTGAAGTGTATTCAGGGCAAAGGCATTGTTAACTCCATCTCCATGAAAGAAGGAGTGGAACCGTTTATCCATCACGCCAAACTGGTGCGCCGTTACGGTGCCGCGATGGTGGTCATGGCATTTGACGAAGTCGGCCAGGCGGATACCCGCGAGCGTAAAATTGAAATTTGCCGCCGCGCCTACAAAATTCTGACCGAAGAAGTCGGCTTCCCGCCGGAAGACATTATTTTCGACCCGAATATCTTTGCCGTTGCGACCGGGATTGAAGAACACAACAACTACGCACAGGACTTCATCGGTGCGTGTGCCGACATCAAACGCGAATTGCCTCATGCGATGATTTCAGGCGGCGTATCGAACGTGTCGTTCTCCTTCCGTGGTAACGACCCGGTACGTGAAGCGATCCACGCAGTATTCCTCTACTACGCCATTCGTAACGGTATGGATATGGGGATTGTTAACGCCGGGCAACTGGCGATATATGACGATCTCTCCCAAGAATTACGCGATGCGGTAGAAGACGTAATTCTTAACCGTCGCGACGACAGCACCGAACGTTTGCTGGATCTGGCCGAGAAATATCGCGGTAGCAAAAGTGACGACGGTGCGGCCGCACAGCAAGCCGAATGGCGTAGCTGGGATGTGAAAAAGCGTCTTGAATACTCGCTGGTGAAAGGTATCACTGAGTTTATTGAACTCGATACAGAAGAAGCCCGTCAGCAGTCTGAACGCCCGATTCAGGTTATCGAAGGCCCGTTGATGGACGGCATGAACGTGGTCGGCGACCTGTTCGGCGAAGGGAAAATGTTCCTGCCGCAGGTGGTGAAATCGGCACGCGTGATGAAACAGGCGGTGGCGTACCTCGAACCGTACATTGAAGCCAGCAAAGAGAAAGGATCTACCAACGGTAAAATCGTGCTCGCCACGGTGAAAGGCGATGTTCATGACATCGGCAAAAATATCGTGGGTGTGGTGCTGCAATGTAACAACTACGAAATCATCGACCTTGGCGTAATGGTGCCAACCGAGAAGATTTTGAAAACAGCTCGTGAAGTGGGGGCCGATATTATCGGTCTGTCTGGCTTGATTACCCCGTCGCTGGATGAAATGGTGAACGTCGCCAAAGAGATGGAGCGCCAGGGCTTTAAGCTGCCGCTGCTGATTGGTGGTGCGACAACCTCCAAAGCGCACACGGCGGTGAAAATCGAGCAGAATTACAGTGGGCCAACGGTTTATGTGCAGAATGCCTCACGTACCGTAGGTGTCGTGGCAGCACTGCTCTCTCCGACTCAGCACGACGAGTTTGTGGAACGCACGCGCAAAGAATATGTCACTGTTCGTACCCAACACGCGCGTAAAAAACCACGCACGCCGCCAGTGTCACTTGCTGCTGCCCGTGAAAACGATCTCGCATTTGATTGGGCAAGCTATACGCCGCCAGTCCCGCATCGCCCTGGTGTGCAGGAAGTCACGGCAAGCATCGAAACGCTGCGTAACTACATCGACTGGACGCCGTTCTTTATGACCTGGTCGCTGGCCGGGAAATATCCGCGCATCCTCGAGGATGAAGTGGTGGGTGAAGAGGCGAAACGCCTGTTTAAAGATGCCAACGACATGCTCGACAAACTGCATAACGAAAAACTGCTGACCCCACGTGGTGTCGTCGGCCTGTTCCCGGCAAACCGTGTGGATGATGACATCGAAATCTATCGTGATGAATCCCGCACCCATGTGCAAACTGTCGCACACCATTTGCGCCAACAGACCGAGAAAGTCGGTTTTGCCAACTACTGTCTGGCTGACTTTGTCGCACCAAAACATAGTGGCAAAGAAGATTACATCGGTGCGTTTGCGGTCACCGGTGGCATGGAAGAAGACGCGTTAGCAGAAGGCTACGAAGCGCAGCATGATGATTACAATAAAATCATGGTGAAAGCGTTGTCCGACCGTCTGGCTGAGGCTTTTGCGGAATATTTGCATGAGCGTGTGCGCAAGGTTTACTGGGGCTACGCGCCAACGGAGAACCTCAGCAACGAAGAGCTTATCCGCGAAAACTACCAAGGGATTCGTCCGGCACCGGGTTACCCGGCCTGCCCGGAACACACTGAAAAAGCGACTATCTGGGAACTGCTGGATGTAGAGAATGTGGTGGGGATGAAACTCACCGAATCCTACGCCATGTGGCCAGGTGCGTCTGTTTCCGGCTGGTACTTCAGCCACCCTGACAGCAAATATTACGCTGTGGCGCAGATTCAGCGCGACCAGGTAGAAGATTATGCGCGCCGTAAAGGGATGTCTGTCACCGATGTTGAACGTTGGTTAGCACCTAACCTCGGTTACGACGCGGACTAATCCGCTTCGACCTGGTTTACTTGCCATTTTGAACCTGGGCAGTACTCGCCCCCTCAGGTACTACGTGTACGTGAGGGGCTGTGCGCTGTTCGAGTTCAAACTGGCTGCTACGCCGACGGTCGATCACTGAATTCCTTCCTTTTCCCCTTCTTACATCCCGAAACGTTTATTTGTCGCCAGGCGTTATATACTGGAAAGAGAAGGAATTTCGAAGAGTTACCCAAAATAATTCGAGTTGTATGAAGGCGGCAAGCGAGTGAATCCCCAGGAGCTTACTAAAGTAAGTGACTGGGGTGAACGAGTGCAGCCAACGCTCATACAACTTGAAGTATGACGGGTATAAAATTTTCCAGGAGAAAGTGTGCTGACATTACTGCATCTACTTTCTGCGGTGGCGCTACTGGTATGGGGCACGCACATTGTGCGTACCGGCATCATGCGCGTTTACGGTGCAAATCTCCGTAGCGTACTTAGCCGCAGTGTTGAAAAAAAACCGTTCGCCTTTTGCGCAGGTATTGGCGTAACCGCACTGGTGCAAAGCAGCAACGCCACCACAATGTTGGTCACCTCTTTTGTGGCACAGGATCTGGTGGCGCTTACCCCTGCGTTGGTGATTGTGCTGGGCGCGGATGTTGGTACCGCGTTGATGGCGCGAATCCTGACCTTTGATCTCTCGTGGCTTTCTCCGCTACTCATCTTCATTGGCGTTATTTTCTTCCTCAGCCGCAAACAAACGCGCGCCGGACAACTTGGCCGCGTGGGCATTGGCCTCGGGTTGATTTTGCTGGCGCTGGAGTTGATTGTTGCTGCGGTGACGCCAATTACTCAGGCATCCGGCGTGCAGGTCATTTTCGCCTCGTTAACCGGCGATATCATGCTCGATGCGTTGATTGGCGCAATGTTCGCCATCATCAGTTATTCAAGCCTTGCTGCAGTTTTGCTGACCGCCACGCTGACTTCCGCGGGAATTATTTCGTTTGATGTCGCGCTTTGTCTGGTGATTGGTGCCAACCTCGGCTCTGGCCTGTTAGCGATGATCAATAACAGCACCGCTAACGCCGCTGCCCGCCGTGTTGCACTCGGCAGTTTGTTGTTCAAGCTGGTGGGCGGCGTGATTGTGCTGCCATTCGTACATATTCTTGCTGATGCGATGCAAAAACTCTCCCAGCCTGAATCTGAACTGGTTATCTACTTCCACGTGTTCTACAACCTGATTCGCTGCCTGGCAATGGTGCCATTTGCCGGTGTAATGGCACGTTTTTGCCGTAACGTGATTAGTGAGACTCCTGAAGTTGATGCGCGTATGAAGCCGAAACATCTTGATGTAACGGCTCTCGATACCCCAGCACTAGGCCTATCCAACGCAGCGCGTGAAACCTTGCGTATGGGTGATGTGCTGGAGCAAATGTTGGAAACCTGGAGCAAAGTGATGCACGGAGAGCCACGCCAGGAGAAGGAACTGCGTAAGCTCGCCGATGATGTGGATGTGCTCTATACCGCAATCAAACTGTATATGGCGCAAATGCAAAAAGAGGAACTGGCCGAAGTCGAATCCCGCCGCTGGGCAGAGATTATTGAAATGTCGCTAAACCTGGAACAGGCGGCAGATATTCTTGAGCGTATGGGGAGTGAGGTAGCGGATAAATCGTTGGCCACTCGTCGGGCATTCTCGCCAGATGGCCTGAAAGAACTGGATATTCTGCTCCAACAGTTAACCAGCAACCTGAAGCTCAGCCTGTCGGTATTTTTCTCAGCCGACGTGAACAGTGCGCGGCGTTTGCGCCGTAATAAACATCGCTTCCGTATTCTTAACCGCCGATTCTCACACGCGCACGTTGACCGCCTGCATCAGCAAAACGTGCAGAGCATTGAAACCAGCTCACTACACCTCGGTTTGCTTGGTGATATGAAGCGCCTGAACTCACTGTTCTGCGCGGTCGCATACAGCGTACTTGAACAGCCTGATGATGACGAAAGGGACGAGTACTGATCGAAAAGGCACTTTCAATTAGCCGTAATTGCGGCGACGCCTGCCAAATAACCCCCTTTGCGGGCAATGAACTTCGCGTTTGTTGCCCGAGTCTGTTCGCATCGCCCTTCATGTAATGTATATTCCGGGTTTTACGGAGGAACCATGCTGACCAACTCATCTATACGTCTGAACAAATACATTAGCGAGAGCGGTATCTGCTCCCGCCGCGACGCCGATCGTTACATCGAACAGGGAAATGTTTTTATTAACGGCAAACGCGCCGCGATTGGCGATCAGGTATTTGCCGGAGATGTGGTGAAGGTCAACGGTCAATTAATCGAACCCCGTGACGAAGACGACCTGGTACTTATCGCACTCAATAAACCGGTGGGCATTGTAAGTACCACCGAAGATGGTGAGAAAGACAACATTGTCGATTTCGTTAACCACAGTAAACGCGTTTTCCCGATTGGGCGCTTAGATAAAGACTCTCAGGGTCTGATTTTCCTCACCAATCATGGCGATCTGGTGAATAAAATCCTGCGTGCCGGGAATGACCACGAAAAAGAATATGTCGTTACGGTAAATAAACCAGTCACCGATGAGTTCATTCGCGGTATGGGGGCGGGCGTTCCGATGCTAGGAACTGTAACCAAGAAATGCAAAGTGAAGAAAGAAGCTCCCTTTGTGTTTCGTATCACGCTGGTGCAAGGGCTCAACCGCCAGATTCGCCGTATGTGCGAACACTTTGGTTATGACGTGACGAAGCTTGAACGTACCCGCATCATGAATGTCAGCATGAAAGGGCTGCCATTGGGTGAGTGGCGTGATTTGACTGACGATGAGTTAGTTGAATTGTTTAAGCTGATCGAGAATTCGTCTTCTGAAGCGAAACCGGCGGCCAAAGCAAAAGCTAAACCGAAGGCGGTTGCGGTGAAAAAACCTGTCGTTAGCGGGCCGAAGAGTGCTGCTAAAACCCCGGCAGAGCTAGCTTCACGTAAACGTTTTGCTCAGCCAGGGCGCAAGAAGAAGGGGCGCTAAATTAGCGCTTCCCACGTGAATGGCTGTTTGCAGACCAGGAATAAGTTGCAGATGTATCTGGTTTTGCCGCTTTTTGCTTTTTAATCTGGCGGACTTTTTTGGCCTCCTGTTCACGTGCTGCTATCAGTTGGTCAATATAAGTTTTTTTAACGTGGTTGATTTCTGAGTTTGTCAGGGGGCGACCATGGGCGATGCGTGCGCGGTCAAGCCGCGTTTTCAATTCGCGCTGCTCGGCTTCGGTCATGTCTTGTTGTGTCAGTCTTGATGTGGACATTATTGCGGCCTCTTAAGAAGTGGCCTCCAGTGTAAAGCAAACTGCTCCCAGGCTCAGTAAAAATCAGCTTTCTGCATGCAATTTGCAGCCGCCCCAGGATATTTTGCGAACCTCATTCGTAGTTAAACACTTCTTCTTTTACTCCCTGAATTAAAAAAGGCAGCTTATCTGCAGGTAAGGCTTATGTTTTTCTAATCTCGAGTTTGGTATAAAATTTTATACAAGGGAATGTCAAATGGTCAGGCAATCTGGCGTTCAGGAAAAAGAGATCGTTTGGATTGGAACATCTTATTCAGACTTTCTTACGTTTCCAGCTACGGCAAAGAGAGATGCAGGTTATCAGCTCCACAGAGTGCAAAACGATTTACCTCCCGAAAACTGGAAGATAATTTCTGAGCTTGGGGCTGGGGTATGCGAGCTAAGATTGCGCGAAGATACCGGTATTTTCCGCGTCATGTATGTTGCAAAATTCGACGAGGCCATATACGTATTACATTGTTTTAAGAAGAAAACACAGAAAATGACCGGGCCCGATAAAGAAGTTACAAGCGCCCGATATAAAGCGGTATGCCACTACCGAAGGGGTCCTGAATGACTGCAAAAATCGATACTCGTATTCGACATATAACGCCTGCGGGAACGAACATTTTTCTCGACCTTGGTTTTTCCTCCGAAGAGGCGGAACAACTGTATTCTGACTCAACAAATGAAATTGCGAATGCCAAAGCCATTAAAGAGCAGCTGATGGAAGAGATAGCTCAGTGGATCGAGGCGCATCAACTCAAGCAGGCAGAAGTGGCGGCGGTGTTGCATATTTCTCGTCCTCGCGTGTCGGATGTCGTGAACAAGAAAACCAGTAAATTTACCATTGATGCATTAGTTAACATGCTCAGCCGTATCGGCAAGCCAGTCAGTGTTTCTGTAGGATAAAAGCAAAAAGCCCGGTTTCCCGGGCCATTTGTTTACCACTTCGTTTTATTCAAACAGATTGTGATGAAGTTTCTGCACTACTTTTTCAGCGTCGTCGCCAGGCACCAGGAAGCACAGGTTGTAGCTGGATGCGCCATAGCAAATCATGCGAATGTTGAAGGGGTCGAGAACGCCAAACACCTCTTTGCCCACGCCGCAGGCCTGGGAAAGTTTGTTACCGATGATGGCAATCAGGGCGAGGTTTTCTTCCACTTCTACGCGGCACAGTGAGGAAAGCTCGGTCAGCAGCGACGTGGTCAGCGGGCTATCACTATTGGAAGTTGAACCCGTGGTATCGAGCGTTAGCGCAATGCTAACTTCTGAAGTGGTAATCAAATCAACAGAAACATTATGTTGCGCCAGAATGTTGAACACTTCCGCCAGGAAACCATGGGAGTGCAGCATGCTCAGGCTATTGAGCGTCACCAGGGTTTGTTTACGACGTAATGCCAGAGCACGGAACAGAGGTGGATTTTCTGTTTTGTTACAAACCAGGGTACCACCTGCTTTTGGGTCTTTGCTGGAGCCGACAAACACCGGAATATCGCTACGCACCGCTGGCATTAATGTCGCTGGATGCAGTACTTTTGCGCCGAATGTTGCCATTTCAGCTGCTTCTTCAAAAGCAATTTTGTCGATGCGTTTTGCGGCTGGCACTACACGTGGGTCGGTGGTGTAAATCCCCGGCACGTCAGTCCAGATATCAACGCGGCTGGCATGCAGTGCTTCACCCAACAAAGCCGCTGTATAGTCGCTGCCGCCACGTCCAAGCGTGGTGGTGCGGCCTTTCGCTTCACTACCAATAAAACCTTGAGTGATAACCAGAGATTGAGCCAGGCGTGGCTGAAGCTGTTGGTTTGCCAGTTCTGCTAATGTAGCGACATCTGGTTCAGCACGGCCAAAGCGGTCATTGGTGCGCATGATTTTGCGGATATCGAACCATTGGGCATCGACTTTGCGTTCGCGTAGGATCTCCACGAACAGCAGCGTAGACATCAATTCACCGTGGCTAACCAACTCATCAGTTAACGCGGTTGAAGTAGCAAGGGATGCCGCTTCAGCGAGTGTGGTGATGTTTTCAAGCAGGCGTTCAACTTCTTCGCGGATGATTTGCGGATTTGCCAGGCGCTCAACAATGTCATATTGAATTTTGCGAATCGCATCGAGCTTAACAAAACGCTCTGTTGCTTCCAGGCCGCTTGCCAACGCAACCAGCAAATTGGTGATACCCGCAGATGCTGAAAGAACAACAACGCGAACGTTTTCATCAGCCAGCACCACGTCGGCGCTGCGGTTCATCGCGTCGTAATCAGCTACGCTTGTGCCGCCAAATTTGGCAATAACGGTTTGTGGATAGGACATTACGGTACAGCCTCGTGTCAAAGAAACAGCCATGGGAATGGCAAAAAAATTAATCAGCCTTGGCACAAGGGAAGAGCGGGATAGGGGAGGACGTAGAAAAGTAAACTTGAACTACGATTCACCCAGAAGCGCCCCACCTTGTTTCCCCAACTCCTTTGCGAAATTGGGGAATATGAAGCACTAGTGCTCCTGGTGACAGCCCAAGGGATTCAGCCCCCGTGGCCGATAATGCACGCTGCCATACGCACACTACCTCGGCGCCGCTCCCCCTCCTGTGTCGTCTGCGGATTGGCTCCTCAAACACGATACCTGGGCGGCGCGCCTCTTCTGGCTTACTCACAAGTGAGCAAGTAGCCGTATAGAAATAAAATTTTATGCGCCAGATGTCAACGCCTGGAAGCCGGAGATTTATCTGTCTGGACCAGTGCAATCAACGTGCAGGGCAGTGTTGGCGTCGTTTTACCGTTTATCGCAACAGTTTTTCCTTCTTCCAGACGAGCAAAAAGTGGCACAACTCCGCGATTTTTCTCCAGATATTCCATCCAGCCAAAATTTTCATTCAGACGTGTCGCTTTTATGGTCGCCCCTTTGGCTAACAGACTGCTCAAACTACTCCAGGTGACATCTTCAGGAAAAAGTTTCTCATGGCGGCGAAAGCGTGCGCTTTCGTTGCTGCCTCGTCCTTTCAAAGCGGAACCGGAACGAATAGCGAAAACCTTATCGTTGCCAAAAATATGGCTGAAGTGATACACCGCCAGCGCGTTTTGATGGCGGTTTGGAGAAAGTGCCAGCACCTGGGCGGTATTGCTTAAATCGAGAAAGTTTTCCGCATGTTCCGACCAGGCATTGCCGTAATAGGCCGGTAACCCTTCCATGCGTGCCAGGCGGTAATATTCCCAGCTATTGTCGGTGAGAATGACAGGTATATTTTGTTTCACCAGCGCGTGGGCGAGCGTTCGCGCGACAGTATTCGCCCCAATAATCAGCACACCACGAGGTTTACGTTGTTGTACACCTAACCACCTGGCAAGCGGTCCACTGGTCAGGCTTTGCAAAACTACGGTGCCAATAATAATGGCGAACACCACGCTCACCAGTTTATCCGCTCCCTCGTAACCGCTTTTTTGTAGCGTCAGCGCGAATAACGAACTCACTGCCGCCGCGACAATGCCGCGCGGAGAAATCCAACTTAACAGCAGCTTTTCGCGCAGGGTTAACGACGAACCGAGGGTAGAAATTGCAATACATAATGGTCGGGCGACAAACTGAATCACCAGCAGCAAAGCAACCAGCGGCCAACCCATCGCCAGCACGCCATGAATATCGAGGCGTGCTGCCAGAATAATAAATAGTGCTGAGATAAGAATTGCGGAGAGTTCTTCTTTGAAGGCGACGATATCGCTGACATCCACATCACGCATATTCGCAAGCCATATGCCCAGTAACGTGACGGCCAATAAACCTGACTCATCGGCTAGCGTGTTTGATAGCCCAAAGGTCAGCAGGACCACCGCCAGTACCGCAAAGTTTTGTAGATAACTCGGAAACCAGACGCGCTTTAAAGCCGTACCCAGTAACCAACCAAATAGCCCGCCGCAGGCTAACCCGACCACCACTGTTTGCGCGAAGATAATCACCAGGTGCAGGTTCGAGCCCGCTTCCTGGCGCAGCGTAATAAATTCGAAAACTAATAATGTGAAGATCGCACCGACCGGGTCGATAACAATCCCTTCCCAACGCAGCACCTGATTAATCGCGGCATTGGGACGCACCACGCGCATTAGCGGTGCGATAACTGTCGGGCCGGTAACAACCGTAACGGCGCCCACCAGTGCGGCTAACGCAGGGTCTAAGCCCAGTAGCCCCCAACAGGCGAGGCTGATAACCCCAAAGGTCGCCAGCATTCCTATGCTCACCAGATTACGCACCACGCCGCCTAATCCACGAATCTCATCAAAACGCAGTGTCAGGGCACCCTCGAACAAAATAATGGCGACCGACAAGGAGACAATAGGAAACAGCAGTTCGCCAAACAATTGATCAGGGTTGAGCACGTGAGTAAACGGGCCAAGAATCAAACCGAATAACAGCAAAGGCAGGATGGCCGGAAGCCGAATTGCCCACGCCAGCCATTGCGCTACCAGCGAACTGATCGTGATAACCACCAACAAAAGAGGTACGGACAGTTCCATAAAATTTTTACCTTACCTGGTTTACGAAGCCATACTGTTTTTCTCAGTGTAGACGGGGTCACCGAGGGCTGAGTCCCACCCGGCAACTTTTTCGCGGCCACATAATCTGAAACGGTATTCCCGGTGCAATGGTAGAAAAATCATCACAAATCCTGTTTTGTGGATATACAATTGACCGCAGTCACAGTTCTCAAATCAAAAGGGTAACGCTATGAAAAATATCAACCCAACGCAGACCGCTGCATGGCAGGCTTTACAGGCGCATTTTGACGAAATGAAAGACGTCACAATCGCTGAGCTGTTTGCTCAGGATGCTGACCGCTTTGGTAAATTCTCCGCCACTTTCGACGATTTAATGCTGGTGGATTACTCCAAAAACCGCATCACCGAAGAAACCCTGACCAAGCTGCAAGCGTTGGCAAAAGAGACGGATTTGCAAGGCGCAATCAAATCCATGTTCTCTGGCGAGAAGATTAACCGCACTGAAGATCGCGCCGTGCTGCACGTTGCATTGCGTAACCGCAGCAACACGCCAATCATTGTTGATGGCAAAGATGTAATGCCAGAAGTGAACGCGGTGCTTGAGAAGATGAAAACCTTCTCTGAGAGCATCATCAGCGGTAACTGGAAAGGCTACACCGGCAAAGCGATTACTGACATTGTGAACATCGGTATTGGCGGTTCAGACCTCGGCCCATTCATGGTGACCGAAGCACTGCGTCCGTACAAAAACCACCTCAATATGCACTTTGTATCTAACGTTGATGGCACTCACATTGCCGAAGTGCTGAAGAACGTTGACCCGGAAACCACGCTGTTCCTGGTCGCGTCTAAAACCTTCACCACGCAAGAAACTATGACCAACGCCCACAGCGCGCGCGACTGGTTCCTGGCAACTGCTGGCGATAACAAACACGTCGCGAAACACTTCGCCGCGCTGTCTACCAACGCGAAAGCCGTTGGCGAGTTCGGCATCGACACTGCCAACATGTTTGAGTTCTGGGATTGGGTCGGCGGCCGTTATTCCCTGTGGTCCGCAATTGGCTTGTCCATCATCCTGTCTGTGGGTTACGAAAACTTCGTAGAACTGCTGTCTGGCGCACACGCGATGGACCAGCATTTTGCTAACACCCCGGCAGAACAGAACCTGCCAGTGCTGCTGGCGCTGATCGGTATCTGGTACAACAATTTCTTCGGCGCTGAAACCGAAGCAATTCTGCCATACGACCAGTACATGCACCGTTTTGCGGCTTACTTCCAGCAGGGCAACATGGAATCCAACGGTAAGTATGTTGACCGTAACGGCAATGCTGTGGATTACCAGACTGGCCCAATTATCTGGGGTGAGCCTGGCACTAACGGCCAGCACGCGTTCTACCAGCTGATTCACCAGGGCACCAAAATGGTTCCTTGTGACTTCATCGCACCAGCGACCAGCCACAACCCGCTTTCTGACCACCATCCAAAACTGCTGTCTAACTTCTTTGCTCAGACAGAAGCACTGGCATTTGGTAAAGCTCGCGAAGTGGTTGAGCAGGAATATGCAGCTCAGGGTCTGGATCCTAAAACACTGGATCACGTTGTGCCGTTCAAAGTGTTCGAAGGTAACCGTCCAACCAACTCCATCCTGCTGCGTGAAATCACTCCGTTCAGCCTGGGTGCACTGATTGCGCTGTATGAGCACAAGATCTTCACTCAGGGTGCAATTCTGAACATCTTCACCTTCGATCAGTGGGGCGTGGAATTAGGTAAGCAACTGGCTAACCGTATTCTGCCGGAGCTGGGTGATGCGGCTGAAATCAGCACTCATGACAGTTCTACGAACGGTTTAATTAACCGTTATAAGTCCTGGCGTGCTTAATTAGCATTTAGCATTAAATATAAGCCGGCCTTATGGTCGGCTTATTTATTTAAATAAGATAATTCCCCTTGTCGCTTAATATCCTCGAATTACCTCGCTGAGGTTAATCCTAAAAAAACCTATAACCTGATAATTCAGCAGGTTTACTTTCGGATTAATAAGATTATATTTTCTCTTTATTATATTTTAACTGTCTGTTTTTTATCATTTAAATGAAATAAAAGTTTTCCCAGCATAGTTATATTTCCAATTATCTTAAAGCTCACTCCTTATTCCTCGCTACGGTCTGCCGCTATTACTTGTTGTGTATACTCGAAAGCGCCTGAAATTCCTTTTGGGCAAATCTCCATTCATTCAATGAAGGGAAATTGTTATGAAGAAAGTTCTTTATGGCGCTTTAGCCATATTCACGCTGGCAGCAGCTGGTGCGGCGAGTGCAGATCCGGTTGCTGTAGGTGAAGCCGCTGGTGCACAAGCTACTTACGAGTCCGCAGGGAGTTCTACTGCGGCCAGTGCCAGCACTGTCGGGTCAGCAGTGGGTGTAGCACTTGCTGCAACCGGTGGCGGTGATGGTTCCAATACTGGGACCACAACAACCACAACGACCAGCACCCGATAAATCCCGGGTGATTTAATCCTAACCACACTTCGGTGTGGTTATTTCGACTCCGGGGAAACCTCGTGCAGCGACTCGTAATTCTTCTTGTTTGCCTGTTACTTCAGGCTTGCTCTGCCACCACTAAAGGTCTTGGCTCATCGCTCTGGCACAGTATTGTCGGCAGTGATGGCGTACAGCTTACCCATGACGATATTCAGAATATGCGCTACGCCAGCCAGTACATGAGCATCAATAACGGCCCGCAAATATTTGTCGTTCTGGCATATGACGAAAACGGCCAGCAAAAATGGGTAACGCAAGACCGGGCGATGATCGTCACCGAACAGGGCCGCATCGTAAAAACCACCGGTCTTGGCGACAACCTCCAGCAAGTGACTAATACGCCAAACGACCCGCTGGTACATGCAAATCAGATAACCGATGGCGCGAGTTGGACGCGGCAAATTGCCTGGACTGAGCATCAGCAGGCGCGAATGGCGACAGCGCATTCAACCTTTACCTGGGATGGCACCGACACGCTAAAAGTTGCTGAAAGCACCACGCCCGTTCGTGTTCTCGATGAAGAAATCACCGCCGATGGCAAAACCTGGCATAACCGCTTCTGGATAGACAGCGAAGGTCATATACGTCAGTCAAAACAATATATTGGCCCGGATTATTGGCCTGTCACTACGATTTTGTTGAAGGCGGCCAAAGAATGAAATTAACAGCATCCATGTTATTTTTAGCGCTAAGCAGCACGCTTTCTTACGCCGCTGGAAACGTGACTATTTACCCCGGCAATCAGCAACTCACCAACCTAGAACGCCTCGGTGATTTAGTCTCGCAGCCCTCACTTGCGCGGGCCTGGTGGCCAGGCGCGGTAATTAGCGAACGGCAGGCAACAGCGGTTGCAGAACAAGAGCACCAGAAATTGTTAACCGCTTTATCGGGTTTCGCCGCCGAAGAAGACGGTGACGATGCCGCAGCCATCAACGGCATGCGCCAACAGATGCAGGCCATTCACGTTACCGGGCGGCAGTTTGTCGATCTCGACCCCGACTGGGTGCGTGTTCACCCTCGCGCCAATGTTCCGCTGCAAGGCGATTACAGCCTGTGGGCCGGGCCACAGCCCTCCACAATCACGCTGATGGGGCTGGTGAGTTCACCGGGTGTGAAACCTTTCGTTGCCGGGCGCAGTGCCGACGAATATCTCGATGGTGTCGACAAACTCAGCGGAGCTGACCGCAGTTTCGCATGGGTGATTTACCCGGACGGCAAAACCCAAAAAGCGCCAGTGGCCTACTGGAATAACCGCCATGTCGAACTCACACCGGGCAGCATCCTGTTTGTCGGCTTTAAAGAGCGACTATTTAACTCTGATTTCAACGACTTGAATCAGCAAATCCTTAACTCTCTGACTCATCGGAGACCGGATTGATGAACAAAAAATATCTCTACAGCCTGCTCGCGCTGGCTGTATCTACTGCCTGCCAGGCAGAAACCTTTCCAGACCCAGTAGGCCCGTCGCAATCGGATTTTGGCGGTGTGGGTTTGCTGCAAACACCGACTGCACGCATGGCACGAGAAGGCGAGTTTAGCCTTAACTATCGCGATAACGATCAGTACCGCTTCTACTCTGCCTCGGTGCAGCTTTTCCCGTGGCTGGAAACGACTTTGCGCTACACCGACGTGCGCACCAGAGAGTACAGCAGCGTCGAGGCTTTCTCGGGTAACCAGACTTACAAAGATAAAGCCTTCGACATGAAAGTTCGCCTTTGGGAAGAAGGCTATTACCTGCCGCAGGTGTCGGTGGGTGTGCGTGACTTAGGCGGCACCGGTTTGTTCGATAGCGAATATGTTGTGGCGAGCAAAGCCTGGGGACCGTTCGATTTTAGCCTCGGCATGGGCTGGGGCTACATGGGCACCAGCGGCAATGTGAAAAACCCGTTTTGTGAAATGAGCGATGGCTTCTGCTATCGCGATAACAGCTACAACCAGGCGGGATCGTTCAACTTTAGCGGCATGTTCCACGGACCGGCATCACTGTTCGGCGGTATTGAATACCAGACTCCGTGGCAGCCGCTGCGCCTGAAAGCGGAATACGAAGGTAACAATTACACTCAGGATTTTGCCGGAAAACTCGAGCAACGTAGCAGCTTTAACGTCGGCGCTATTTATCGTGTCACCGATTGGGCCGACGTTAACGTCAGCTACGAGCGCGGCAATACCTTTATGTTTGGTGTCACGCTGCGAACTAACTTCAACGACTTGCGCCCTGGCTATAACGATAATCGTCGCCCGCAATACCAGCCGCAGCCGCAAGATGAAATTTTACAGCCGACGGTTGTCGCAAATCAGCTGACGCTTCTTAAATACAATGCAGGCCTGGCAAACCCGAATATTCAGGTGAAAGGCGACACCCTATATGTCACGGGTGAGCAGGTGAAATACCGCGACTCCCGTGAAGGCATCGAGCGTGCTAACCGCATTATCATGAATGACCTGCCGGAGAATATTCGCACCATCCGCGTGACGGAAACCCGCCTGAATATGCCGCAGGTGACGACCCAAACGGATGTCGCCAGCCTGCAAAACCATCTGGAAGGCGAGCCGCTGGGGCATGAAACACAGCTTGTGCAAAAACGTGTTGAACCGGTTATTCCTGAGAAAACCGAACAGGGTTATTACATCGATAAATCGAAGGTGAATTTCTCGATTAACCCGGTACTGAACCAATCTGTCGGCGGGCCAGAAAGTTTCTACATGTATCAGGTTGGCGTGATGGGAACTGCTGACTGGTGGGTGACGGATCACTTGCTGACCACGGGTAGCCTCTTTGCCAACATCGCCAATAACTACGACAAATTTAACTACACCAATCCACCAAAAGACTCGACACTGCCGCGCGTGCGTACCCACGTCCGTGACTACGTTGAGAACGATATTTACGTCAACAACCTGCAAGCCAACTACTTCCAGTATTTGGGCAACAGCTGGTACGGACAGGTGTACGGCGGTTATCTCGAAACCATGTATGGCGGGGTGGGCGCGGAAGTGTTGTACCGCCCGGTCGACAGCAATTGGGCGATTGGTGCCAACGCTAACTACGTCAAACAGCGTGACTGGCGTAGTGCGCAGGACATGATGAAGTTCACCGATTACAGCGCGCCAACCGGCCACATTACCGGTTACTGGGCGCCACCGTTTGCTGATGACGTGCTGGTTAAACTCAGCATCGGCCAATATCTGGCGAAAGATAAGGGTGGCACGTTGGAAATCTCCAAACGCTTCGACAGCGGCGTGGTTGTCGGCACTTATGCGACCATTACCAACGTGTCGAAAGAAGAGTACGGGGAAGGGGACTTCACCAAAGGTTTCTACGTCAATGTGCCGCTGGATATCTTCTCGTCTTCACCAACCCGCAGCCGGGCGCAAGTGAGCTGGACACCGCTGACGCGTGACGGTGGGCAGATGGTGGGACGCAAGTTTGAGTTGTATGGGATGACGAGCGATCGGGATATTAATTTCAGGTAACGAGGGTTTATTGGAACCTGATGGGGTTCCAATAATTACGAGGATGGGTGATCGGAGGTTTTCCTTTCACCGCTTCGGTAATTTCATTTATCACTGAATACCTGGTGAACGGAACCGTCACCAATCTGCCATAAGGACCATCCTCCGGCAGCGAACGGTTATATAAGTAAATAATTGAGATCAAGATCACATTTTTAACGTATAACAACACCTCTATACCAGAACACGAGGCGTTCCTATGACAACCACCCCCGGCGTTGAGCTCATCGCTAAAGTTATGCAAATGGTCCTCAATCTGGCGTTGCTTGCGCTTGGCTTAATCCTCATCATCTTCCTGGGTAAAGAAACGCTGCATTTAGCCACATCGTTGTTTGCACCCACCGATCAAGCCAGCAAGTACCAGCTGATTGAAGGGCTGGTGGTTTACTTCCTGTACTTCGAATTTATCGCGTTGATCGTTAAATACTTTCAGTCGGGTTATCACTTCCCGCTGCGCTACTTTATCTATATCGGTATCACCGCCATTGTGCGTCTTATCATCATCGACCATAAAGATCCGCGCGATGTGCTGATTTACTCCGGAGCAATCCTGGTGCTGGTGATTACGTTGTGGCTGTGTAATAGCAATCGCTTAAAACGAGAATAAAAAAAGGCGGCCTAAGGGCCGCCATAAGTAAATCCAAGGTCAAATGAGGGGGACAGTGGCATTACATCAGGTAGAGCAATAACAACAGGAAATCTTAACCTTTCACCCCTCCAGCCGTCAGGCCGCTCACCAGCCAGCGTTGCGCCAGTAAGAACACGACAGTAATCGGGATTGCAGAGAGCACGGCTGCTGCGGCAAAGTCGCCCCACAGGTAGTTTTGTGGGTTGAGATATTGCTGCATACCTACTGCGAGGGTGTAGCTGTTAACATCGCGCAACAGCAACGACGCCACTGGCACTTCGGTAATTGCGGCGATAAACGACAGAATAAACACCACCGCCAGAATCGGTACGGAAAGTGGCAGTAACACCAGGCGGAAGGCTTGCCATGGGGTTGCGCCGTCCAGTGCTGCCGCTTCTTCCAGCGAATTATCAATCGTTTCGAAATAGCCCTTAATCGTCCACACATGCAGTGCGATACCGCCAAGATAGGCGAAGATCACCCCACCATGCGTATTCAAACCAATAAACGGAATGTACTGGCCGAGGCGGTCAAACAAGGCGTACAACGCCACCAGTGACAGCACCGCCGGGAACATCTGGAAAATCAGCATCCCTTTCAGCAGCGTGGCTTTGCCCGGGAAGCGCATACGGGCAAACGCATAGGCACAAGTGGTGGAAAGCGTCACGATACCCAGTGCGGTAATGGCCGCGATTTTGATCGAGTTCCACAACCATAACAGCACCGGGAACGGCGGTGGCGTTACGCTGCCATCGGCATGCTGCACGCTGAATCCAAGTGCTAATTTCCAGTGCTCCCAAGAGATTTGGTCTGGGATCAGGCTGCCTGTTGCGAAGTTACCCGGACGTAGTGAAATCGCAATAACCATCAGCAGTGGGAACATAATCGCCGCGATAAAAATGAGTAGTAACAGGTGCGTTGAGAGTAAACGCAGTTTCTGAGATTTCGGTTGAACCATAGCCATGTTTGTTGCTCCTTAATCAAACTTCATGCGGGTGG
This sequence comes from Buttiauxella cochleicola, assembly GCF_021283185.1. Classification (NCBI taxonomy): domain Bacteria; kingdom Pseudomonadati; phylum Pseudomonadota; class Gammaproteobacteria; order Enterobacterales; family Enterobacteriaceae; genus Buttiauxella; species Buttiauxella cochleicola. The sequence goes on along the minus strand of NZ_JAJSOS010000013.1, from coordinate 114,491 downwards.
CTTTCAGGTTAACAATCGCGAGTGCGCCAACCAGAATGAAGATAAGCGTGGCGATAGCCGCAGCTAAACCAAAGTCCTGACCGCCGCCGCCTTCAAAGGCGATGCGGTAGGTGTAGCTCACCAGCAAGTCCGTGTAGCCCGCAGGCGTGGTGGTTCCAAGGCGATCCGGACCACCGTTGGTTAACAGTTGAATCAGCACGAAGTTGTTAAAGTTAAAGGCAAAGCTTGCGATCATCAGCGGTGTCAGCGGCTTAATCAGCAGCGGCAGCGTAATCTTAAAGAAGTTCTGGAACGGGCCAGCACCATCCATTGCAGAGGCTTCGTACAGGTCGTCCGGAATCGCTTTCAGCAAACCCATGCACAGAATCATCATGTACGGATAACCGAGCCAGGTATTCACGATAATTATCATTGAACGCGCAGTGGTCGGGTCGCTAAACCAGGCCGGTTTGATACCAAACAGCGAGCTCAACATCATGTTGATTTCACCGAAACTTTGGTTGAACAAGCCTTTGAAAATCAGGATAGAAATAAACGATGGCACTGCGTAGGGCAGTATCAGCATCACGCGGTAAATTGCTTTGCCTTTCAGCGATTCCCACTGCACGACACACGCCAGAATCATGCCTACTGCAACGGTCAGAATTACGGTAAGGATTGAGAAAATAACCGTCCAGACGAAGATTGCCATGAAAGGCTTTTGAATCCCTTCATCGTGGAATACACGCAGGAAGTTCTTCCAGCCGATAGTCACGGTGTAGCCTGGGCTTAACTGCTCGTTGCCCCAGTTACCGTCGGCATTTACAGACTGGTAGAAGCCAATGCTGTTATTCGGGCGGTACTTCACGCCGCTTTGGTTATTGGTCAGTTCACCCTTTTCACCTTCAGTGTAAAGTGGGCGTGTGCCGGAGAACTGGCGCAGGGAGCTCATGGTCAGCGTGCTTTCATCAGGCATTTCAGCCGTGATTTGCGTCAGCGCCGCACGGTTTTGCGTAATCACGCGCAGATTGGCTTTCTCACCTGCCGGAAGAGCATCGGCGTCTTTCAGTTTCAGGTGTTGAACACCACCAAACTTAAAGGTATCAGAGATAAAATTCTTGCCTGACTCGCCGTCAGTCAGCGCGAGTTGCCATTCATCGCCCGCCGGGTAAAGGCCAAAGTTAAAGGTTTTTCCCGCCTGATATTGGCGGTCCATCAGCACCTGCTGTGCGCGTTCTTGAGTCAGTTGGTTGGTGCTGCTGTAGTTGGTGAAAGCAATGGCGATGGTACAAACCAGTGGGAACAGAACAAACAGCCCCATGCCAGCAAGGCCCGGGTAAACATAGCGCCAGGCATAAGCCTTACGATTTGCATAAATGTATAAGCCAAGTGAGCTTAAAATCAGCGTCATAATGGCGAACAGGTACTCCCCCTGGGCGTACATTAATACGACAAGATAACCAACCAGCAGTCCCATCAGGCCGATGACTGACCATTTCAGTGCATCGCTTTGCCACCAGTGGTTCTTTTTAACTACATCCATGGGGTCTTCCTCTATACCCTTCATACTTCCAGTTGCCTCTTTGTTGGCTGTGAGAACTCGCCCAAATCACTTAGTTTACTAAGCTCATTAGGACTCATTCTCTTGCCGCCTCGGTGCAACTCGAATTATTTTGGGTATCTAATCATATTATTATTTTCCCTCTCTTTTCAGAGAGGGAATTGACCAGATACTTACTTAGTAATACGTCCCTGAGCATCTTTCAACGCTTCATCAACAGTCTGACGACCGCTAACTGCGTTGATGACGGCGGTGCGAACGGCATACCAGAACGCAGACATCTGCGGCACGTTCGGCATGATTTCGCCTTTCTGGGCGTTATCCATGGTGGCGGCGATACGTGGGTCTTTCGCCAGTTGATCCTGGTAGGATTTCAGTGCAACGGCACCCAATGGCTTGTCTTTGTTAACGTCAGCCAGGCCCTGATCGGTCAGCAGGTAGTTTTCCAGGAACTCTTTCGCCAGTTCTTTGTTAGGGCTGGCGGCGTTGATACCGGCACTGAGCACACCAACGAACGGTTTAGATGCTTTGCCTTTGAAGGTTGGCAACAGCGTTACGCCGTAATTGATTTTGCTCTTATCAATGTTGGACCATGCCCACGGGCCGTTGATAGTCATCGCGGTTTCGCCTTTGTTAAAGGCAGCTTCTGCGATGGAGTAATCGGTATCCGCGTTCATCTCTTTATTTTTAATCATGTTGACCAGGAAGCTCAGGCCAGCTTTCGCACCTGCACTATCCACGCCCACATCTTTCACGTCGTATTTGCCGTTTTCGAGTTTGAACGCATAACCACCGTCAGCAGCGATAAGCGGCCAGGTGAAGTACGGTTCTTGCAGGTTGAACATCAACGCACTCTTACCTTTCGCTTTCAGCTGCTTATCGAGTGCTGGGATCTCTTCCCAGGTTTTCGGCGGATTAGGTACGAGGTCTTTGTTGTAAATCAGAGAGAGTGCTTCAACCGCAACTGGGTAAGCGATGATTTTGCCGTTGTAACGAACCGCGTCCCAGGTAAACGGATAGAGTTTGTCCTGGAAAGCTTTATCTGGAGTGATTTCGGCCAGCAGGCCAGATTGCGCATAACCACCGAAACGGTCGTGTGCCCAGAAGATGATGTCCGGGCCATCGCCAGTTGCCGCAACTTGTGGGAATTTTTCTTCCAGTTTGTCCGGGTGTTCGATGGTGACTTTAATACCGGTGTCTTTCTCAAACTTCTTACCCACTTCGGCAAGGCCGTTATAGCCTTTGTCACCATTAATCCAGATGACCAGTTTGCCTTCTTCTATTTTTGCCAGTGCAGAGGCGGAAAACATCATCGTTGTCAGGGCAGACAGAGCGAGGATGCGGGCGCCAGTTTTAATTTTCATATTTATTCCCATCCTTTGAATGGTGGTTTGCTATGCGCGTGGATACATCAAGGTCAAGGTAGTGGCGTTACGGATGCCAGTTTGCGCAGATGGCAAGTGCTTCTCATCCTCCTTAGCCCTACGCCCCCACCCTGGTATCTGTGATCTGCATTCCATAACTGACAGTTATGTGTACCAGAGCACACAAAACCACCCAGAAATTTGAAACCACGATCACGAAAAACTGTCGCGCCTGCTGTAACCGGTTGCAGAAACTCGCTTCTCATCCTCCCGCCTCCTCCCCCATTAAAAACAGCAGGGTGGAGGATTCACGAAATGTATAGATCATTCATAGTCCGACACATCTTGAATCACCTGCCATTTAGCAGAGTGACGGAATGAAGGGAGAAGTACATGGCAAGCGTACAGCTACGGAACGTAACGAAAGCCTGGGGTGATGTGGTGGTGTCGAAAGATATCAACCTCGACATTCAAGAAGGTGAGTTCGTGGTTTTTGTTGGACCGTCAGGCTGCGGTAAATCCACACTGTTACGCATGATTGCGGGTCTGGAAACGATCACCAGCGGTGATTTATTCATTGGTGATACTCGCATGAACGACATCCCTCCCGCTGAGCGTGGCGTCGGCATGGTATTCCAGTCTTATGCTCTTTATCCCCATCTCTCCGTTGCTGAAAACATGTCCTTCGGCCTGAAGCTTGCTGGTGCCAAGAAAAGCGATATCAATCAGCGTGTCACCCAGGTTTCAGAAACTTTGCAACTGGGACATTTATTAGAACGTCGCCCGAAAGCACTTTCTGGTGGACAGCGTCAGCGCGTTGCTATTGGCCGTACGCTGGTGGCTGAACCGCGTGTATTCCTGCTTGATGAACCTCTTTCAAACCTTGATGCGGCACTGCGTGTGCAGATGCGTATTGAGATTTCCCGACTGCATAAGCGCCTTGGTCGCACCATGATTTACGTCACCCACGACCAGGTTGAAGCGATGACGCTTGCCGACAAAATTGTGGTGCTGGACGCAGGCCGCGTCGCGCAGGTGGGTAAACCACTCGAGCTATATCACTACCCGGCGGATCGTTTTGTTGCGGGTTTTATTGGCTCGCCAAAAATGAACTTCCTGCCAGTAAAAGTCACCGCTACTGCCATTGATCAGGTGCAGGTTGAATTACCGAACCGCCAGCAAGTCTGGCTGCCGGTGGAAAGCAAAGAAGTTCAGGTCGGTGCCAACATGTCCCTTGGTATTCGCCCGGAACACCTACTGCCAAGCGATATCGCTGACGTCACTCTCGAAGGCGAAGTACAGGTTGTTGAACAGCTTGGTCATGAAACTCAGATTCATATCCAAATCCCCGCCATCCGTCAGAACCTGGTGTACCGCCAGAATGACGTGGTGTTGGTAAAAGAGGGTGCCACATTCGCTATTGGCTTGCCGCCAGAGCGTTGCCATCTGTTCCGAGAAGATGGCACCGCATGTCGTCGGCTGCATCAAGAGCCAGGTGTTTAAGCATTCCCATAAAAAAGAAAAGCAATGATCTCAGGAGATAGAACGATGATTACTCTGCGCAAACTCCCACTGGCAGTCGCCGTAGCAGCAGGCGTTATGTCTGTTCAGGCTCTGGCTGTGGATTTCCACGGTTATGCCCGTTCTGGTATCGGCTGGACCGGTAGCGGCGGCCCGCAAGAATGTTTCCAGGCAACTGGTGCTCAGTCTAAATATCGTCTGGGTAACGAGTGCGAAACGTACGCGGAAATTAAATTAGGTCAGGAAGTCTGGAAAGAAGGCGATAAGAGCTTCTATTTCGACTCCAACATTGCCTATAACTCTCCGCAGTTGAATGACTGGGAAGACACCAACACCCCGGCGATTCGCGAATTCAACGTGCAGGGTAAAAACCTGATCGACTCGTTGCCTGGCGCAAACATGTGGGCTGGTAAGCGTTTCTACCAACGTCATGACGTTCACATGATCGACTTCTACTACTGGGATATTTCTGGTCCTGGTGCAGGTCTGGAAAACATTGACGTAGGTGCAGGTAAACTTTCCTTCGCAGCAACTCGTTCTTCTGAATCAGGCGGTTCTTCAGCGTTCGGCGATCGCGACCCGGTAACTGGCGAACGTACCTACAACAACAAAGTTCCAAACGACGTATTTGACGTGCGTTGGGCTGGTATTGAAACTAACCCTGGCGGCACACTGGAACTGGGTGTTGACTACGGTCACACCAACATTCCTGACGACTACTACCTGCAACCAGGTGCGTCGAAAGATGGTTGGATGGGGACCCTTGAACATACGCAAAGTATGATGAAAGGCTTCAACAAATTCGTTGTGCAGTATGCAACTGACTCTATGACTTCGCAGGGCAAAGGCCAGGCGCAGGGCGGTAGCGTAAACAACGACGGCAGCATGATTCGTGTTCTCGACCACGGCGCGATCACTCTGGCTGACCAATGGGACCTGATGTACGTTGCGATGTACCAGAACCTGGATATGGATGATAACCAGGGTACTGAATGGTACACCGTAGGTGTGCGCCCAATGTACAAATGGACGCCAATCATGAGTACCTTGCTGGAAGTTGGCTACGACAACGTGAAATCCCAGGAAACTGGCGATCGTAACGGTCAGTACAAAATCACCCTGGCACAACAATGGCAGGCAGGCGACAGCATTTGGTCACGTCCGGCACTGCGTCTGTTCGCAACTTACGCCAAATGGGATGAGAAATGGGGTTATGTTAAAGATGGTGACTCTATAACTCGCGTCGCAGCCACTGATTCTACCGGTAATGGTACTTTCACCAATAGCCGCGGTAATGACGACGAATTCACCTTCGGTGCCCAGATGGAAATCTGGTGGTAATACAGCATTAACCTGAAGTGAAGAAATGATGGGGAGCTCGCCACTGAACTCCCCATCATGATTACCCTCTATGCCAATGCTTGTTTCGATGGAAAGCGCTATTGCCTGGCCAACTTTCCACCGATTTCCCATTCGAGGTCTATAAAAATGAAAATGAAAAAAAGTCTCCTCGCACTCTGCCTTTCCGCAGGGTTGCTCGCCAGCGTTCCCGGAATCAGTCTGGCAGATATCAATATCGTTCCGCAGGATGTTTCTGCCGCGCCGTCAATTCCTGAATCTGCATTACAAAATCTTGTCTGGACGCCGGTTACTCAAAACAAACTGCATACCACAAACCTTGCGACTGGCGGACAGTCTCTGGGTGTCGCTGACATTATTGGCCCGGTAGCGGCTTACAGCGTTCCGGCGGGTATTGGTGAACTGACTATTACCCTTACCAGCGTCGTTGAAAAAGATACGGTCTTCGCGCCAAACGTACTGGTTTTGGATCAAAACCTGCGCCCGGCTGCATACTTCCCAAGCAGTTTCTTTGCCTACCAGGAACCAGGCGTGATGTCTGATAACCGCCTGGAAGGGACGTTTAAATTGACGCCAGCATTGGGGCAGCAAAAACTCTATTTATTGGTCTTCACCACCAGTAAAGATGCACAACAAACCACTAAGATGATTGATCCGGCCAAAGCCTATGCCAAAGGCAATGGCAACGCGATCCCAGATATTCCAGACCCAATTGCGAGCCATGGCACGACGGGCACGCTGAAATTGCGGGTAAAAACCTCTTCTGGTTCAAGCATTTTAGTGGGGCCACTCTTTGGTTCATCTGGTCCAGACCCTGTGACTGTGGGTAACACCGCAGCGCCTGCTACCGCTTATGCCGCACCTGTTGCAGCAACAGCTACTGCGCCTGTAGCCGCTCCGGCTCCTGCCGCGAAAAAAGAACCCGTGCTTAGCGATACAGAGAGCTACTTCAACCAGGCTATCAAAGATGCAGTAGCGAAAGGCGATGTTGATAAAGCCTTGAAACTGCTGGATGAAGCTGAACGTCTGGGATCAACGAGCGCCCGTAAAACCTTTATCAGCAGTGTAAAAGGCAAGGGGTGATGGTTTCCCCGCAGTGCTGATGTTTGAAGTTTGGTGCGCCTCCGGGCGCACCTTTTTTCCTTCGTCATCCTTCAAGCTGACTCTGCGTTGGCTGCGCTCAAAAACCCTCATCACTTACTTTAGTAAGCTCAGAGGGATTTTCTCGTTTGCCGCCTTGATTCAACTCGAATGATTTAGAAGGGTTAGCATTGTTCCCGGCATTGTTAAACGCTTGTGAGCTTTTCCCTGCCCCGCTATACCTATTCTGCGTTACAATGATTTTCGGTTTTGTTTCGGAGAAATTCCCATGTCTGACGCGCTTTCGCCATTGCGCGCCTTACGTTTTGAAGCTGCGATTCCAGAAGGGTTGAGTGCATCACTCCTTGACTGGCTGTTGCTTGAAGACTCAATGACCAAACGCTTTGAGCAGTATTGTTCCAGGGTTACTGCCCGCATTGTGCGTGAAGGTTTTTTCGAATCGCATGTCGTTCTTCCTGAAGCTAATATGTTGCCTGAGTCCAGCCGTTATTGGTTGCGCGAAGTTGTGCTTTGCGGTGACGATGTGCCCTGGCTTTTGGGGCGTACAGTGGTCCCTGAATCAACCCTTGAAGGACCAGAGCTTGCTTTACAAAGGCTCGGAACCACGCCGCTTGGACGCTACCTGTTTAGTTCATCTTCCCTGACAAGGGATTTTATTGAGATTGGCCGCAGTTCGGAGCAGTGGGGGCGTCGTTCCCGCCTGAGATTAGCTGGAAAGCCGCTGGTGCTTACCGAGTTATTCCTTCCTGCTTCTCCGTTGTATCGGGAGGAAAAATAATGGAGTGGAGTCTGAAACAGGGTAAATGGCAGGCGTATCAACGTCTGATGCGACTTGATAAGCCAATTGGCTCGCTTTTGTTGTTATGGCCCACCCTATGGGCGCTGTGGCTTGCGACACCGGGAGTGCCTCCGCTAACCATTTTATGCGTGTTTATAGCCGGAGTGTGGATGATGCGCGCTGCGGGTTGCGTGGTAAATGACTACGCTGACCGCAAATTTGATGGTCACGTGAAACGCACGGCGCACAGGCCATTGCCGAGCGGGGCTGTAAGCGAGAAAGAAGCGCGTATCTTATTTGCGGTACTGGTAGTGCTTTCGTTTTTACTGGTACTGACGCTTAATACCATGACGATTTTATTATCGGTGGCGGGGTTAGCGCTGGCCTGGGTTTATCCGTTTATGAAGCGCTACACTCATTTGCCGCAAGTGGTGCTAGGGGCCGCATTTGGCTGGTCAATCCCGATGGCATTTGCCGCAGTGAGCGAGTCTGTTCCACTTAGCTGTTGGCTGATGTTTTTAACCAATATTTGCTGGGCTGTGGCTTATGACACGCAGTACGCAATGGTTGACCGCGATGACGATCTGAAAATTGGCATTAAATCCACAGCCATCTTATTTGGCCGCTATGACAATCTGATTATCGGTATTTTGCAGTTTACGGTGATGGTGTTGTTGGCGGTGATTGGCTGGTTAAACGGATTAGGTGGGGCGTTCTACTGGTCTATTGCGCTGGCGGGGATGCTCTTTTTCCATCAGCAACGGCTGACGGCGAATCGTGACCGTGATGCTTGTTTTAAAGCTTTCCTGAACAATAACTATGTTGGCCTGGTACTGTTTATCGGGTTGGTGTTGAGTTACCTGCACTTCTAATTATACCCATCGCCCTTCAAGTTGCAGGGTTGTTGGCTGCTCTCATTCACCCGAATCACTTACTTGAGTAAGCTCATCGGGATTCGTTCGATTGCCGCCTACCTGCATCTCGAAGTAGCTCGGGTATAAGAAACTAAATGGCGGATGACACTTCGTTTATCCGCCAGATTTTTTACTCGGTCGCTGCCTGCGACGTCGCACTTTCAATCGTCAAACGCACATCCGGCATGATCAGCTCTGCCAGCATCTGGTAGACCTTCATCGTTTCGGCGGGTTCTGCATCTCCGGTGTCGCTGATATAGCCTTCATCACGCAAGGTTAATACCAGCGAGGTGAATACAGCTTTATCGAAGAACTCCGGTGCATTAATGCCATGCAACACCGACAAACGTTGGGCAACGGTGCGGCTTTCGCGCTCCAGCGTCCCACGGTTAATCGATGGATTTGCACTCAGCAGCCAGAAAGTAATCGCGTAACGTTGCAGCGTTTCACGAACACCTGCAGCCAGAAGCTGCATAGTGCGTGAGCGTGCCGGGTTAATCACCACTTCTTCACCCGTAAGGGTAATCAGATCCTGACGAACCAGTTCATTAAGCAGCGCATCCATTTCACTGGCAAGTTCAGCTTTTTCCCAACGCAGGAACAACTCAGACTTCAGCATCGGGTAGAGCAGCTCAACCTGACGCAGAAGCTCGCTGCGGGAAATGTGGCGATGCTGCGTGATAATTGCAGCCAGCAGAGAAGGTAACACCAGCATATGCAGGATGTTGTTACGGTAGTAAGTCATCAGCACTGCCTGCTCACGCGGCAGAATGATGATGTCACCAATCGTATCTTTCTCTACTTCAAACTTGTTCATCTGCAACGCGTGTTCGATAAGCGCTTCTGCTGGCTGGTCTGGTGCGGTCGCATCCGGTGAATACGGCACATTACGCAACAGGCTCAGGTAACAGTTGAGCTGTTCGGTCAGTTGTTCGCGCGTCAGTGAACGCTGGCGCGATGCCAGGAGCGCGGTACAACACAGGTTCATGGCGTTTGCCGCGCCTGCATTGTTAATACGCACCATCAGTTCGGCAGCAATTTCATTAACCGTTGGCGTTAACCATGCCGGACGGATGGCCTCAATCGGGTCGATTGAATCACGCCACTCAGGCACTCGCTGGTTGAGGAATGTCATCAACGGCATTGGTTCGCCGAAGTTAACATAGCCCTGGCCGAGGTTACGCAGCTTGCTCAGCCCACGTACCATCTGCATGAAGCTCTCTTTTTCTTTAGTCGCACCGCGCAGTTCTTTTGCGTAAGTCCCCACTTCCATTACATGCTCGTAGCCAATGTAAATCGGCACCAATGTAATTGGACGTGTACCGCCGCGCAGCATGGCCTGAATGGTCATCGACAGCGTGCCGGTTTTCGGGTCTAGCAAACGGCCGGTACGAGAACGGCCACCTTCCACAAAGTATTCAACGGAATAGCCACGGCTGAACAGCTCGCCAAGATATTCACGGAACACGGTGGAGTAGAGTTTGCTGCCCTTAAAGGTACGGCGAATAAAGAACGCGCCCAGGCGACGGAAAATCGGGCCTGCTGGCCAGAAGTTCAGGTTGATACCAGCTGCAATGTGCGGAGGAACCAGCCCCTGGTGATAGAGCACGTAAGACAGAAGCATGTAGTCCATGTGGCTGCGGTGGCAGGGCACATAGACAATCTCATGGCCGTCATGAGCCAGTTGGCGAACGCGTTCAGCATTGTGAACGTTAATGCCCTGGTACAAACGGTTCCACGTCAGACCTAATACGCGGTCGGTCAAACGAACGGCTTCATAAGAGAAGTTCGCCGCAATCTCTTCCATCAAGGCAACAGCATTTTGCTGCGCTTTTTCATGGGAGATTTTCTTGCTGCGCGCTTCATCTTCTACTGCACGGGCAATAGCTTTTGAAGCCAAAAGCTTATTGAACAGATCCTGACGTACCGGCAGACGCGGGCCAACAGTCGCTAAGCGCTGGCGAGCAAAGTGCATACGCGCCACGCGTGCCAGTTTTTGGGCGATTTTTTTGTCTGTACCGTGATCGGTTGCCATCTGGCGCAGCGAAACAGGTGCAGAGAACCGCACAAAGCTGTCGCGCCCAAGCCAGGAGACTGCGAAGAATTTCTGAATGCCGTTAAGCATCTTCAGTGGCGGGTTAACTTCGCCTTTTTCGCGACCCGGAGAGCGGCCAAACATCACCGATACCGGCACCATCTGCACATCCAGATTTGGATTGCTGCGGTGCAAGTCGAGATAATCATGGAACAGCTTGATCGACTCTTCTTTTGGCGTGTAATAAGTGAACACACGCGGGCCGCCATGGATAAAGACATAGCGCGGCAATACCGCACCGTCGATCTCTAACGGCTCGAGAGGGTCGGGCAAGTTGTGCGCGAGGCATTGCGCGCGCAGGGTTAATAAGTCCGCCTTTGAGTTATAAGGCAGAACATACATTATTGGGCGTGTGGGATCTAAGCCCAGTTCGGCCTGTGGATCTGCCGGAATGGACTTGCTCTTTACCAGAACGCCTAATGGTAAATTAAGTAATTTGTAGTAGATTCTTGGCCAGCCTGACATAAACGATGTAAAGCCTCAGGTTAATGATGCAAATTCGCCGCAAGAATATCAGAATCTCACCCAGATTTCTGTGGCGTTATAATTTTGACAAGCATTGATGCAAATAATTTGAAAAGGTTTCCTAAAATGGCGAGTAGTACCACTGGACTTACCCGTATCATCAAAGCCGCAGGCTACTCATGGAAAGGGCTCAAAGCAGCCTGGATCAATGAAGCAGCTTTCCGCCAGGAAGGCGTTTCTGCTGTTATCGCCATTGCCATCGCATGTTGGTTAGATGTCGATCCCATTACCCGCATTCTACTTATCGGCTCAGTCGTGCTGGTCATGATTGTCGAGATCCTCAATAGCGCTATTGAGGCACTTGTCGACCGTGTTGGCACTGATTATCACGAGCTTTCAGGACGCGCCAAAGATATGGGCTCGGCCGCTGTATTAATTTCAATTATCCTCGCAGTAATTACCTGGGTCACGTTGCTTTGGTCGCATTTGCGGTGATCTTTCCAGAATAGTTAAGTGCCTGGTTTTTTGCTTAATTTGTGGTTCCAAATTGACCTTTGACTGTATATACTCACAGCATAACTGTATAAACACCCAGGGGGCGGAATGAAAGCGTTAACTACCAGGCAGCAAGAGGTGTTTGATCTTATTCGGGATCATATCAGCCAGACCGGCATGCCACCGACTCGTGCCGAGATTGCTCAACGTCTGGGGTTCCGTTCTCCGAACGCCGCTGAAGAGCATTTAAAAGCACTTGCCCGTAAAGGTGTGCTTGAAATTGTTTCAGGCGCATCCCGTGGTATCCGCCTGTTGGTGGAAGAAGTCACTGGTATTCCACTGGTTGGGCGTGTTGCTGCAGGTGAGCCACTGCTTGCGCAGCAACATATCGAAGGCCATTACCAGGTCGACCCATCACTGTTTAAACCAAATGCCGACTTCTTGCTGCGCGTCAGCGGTATGTCAATGAAAGACATCGGCATTATGGATGGCGACCTGCTTGCGGTTCATAAAACTCAGGATGTGCGTAATGGCCAGGTTGTTGTCGCGCGTATCGATGATGAAGTTACCGTTAAGCGCTTAAAACAACAGGGCAATACAGTTCATCTGCTGCCAGAAAACAGTGAGTTTGAACCGATCGTGGTTGACCTGCGCGAGCATAACTTCTCAATTGAAGGGCTGGCTGTTGGGGTTATTCGCAACGGCGACTGGCTGTAAAATCTCTTTAGGTGATGCGCATTTAGAATGCGCATCACTGTCTTAATTCTCTTTGATCTCCTTTAGGAGAGGTCATGCAATTATTCTCCACAGCGGATCGTGCGCTCTGGCGCCTCGCTTTACCCATGATTTTCTCCAACATTACTGTTCCGCTGCTTGGCCTTGTCGATACGGCTGTGATTGGTCATCTGGATAGTCCTGTTTACTTGGGCGGTGTTGCCATTGGTGCGACAGCAACCAGCTTCCTGTTTATGTTGCTGCTGTTTTTACGAATGAGTACCACAGGCTTAACTGCTCAGGCTTTTGGCGCCAATAATCCCTCAGCGTTAGCTCGTGCACTGGTGCAACCACTATTGCTGGCACTTGGGGCAGGGGTGGCAATTGTCTTACTGCGCGATCCCCTCATTTCACTCGCTTTACAAATTGTTGGTGGCAATCAGGATGTGCTCGTACAAGCACAACGCTTTCTTGAAATCCGCTGGCTAAGTGCGCCAGCCTCGCTTGCCAACCTGGTTCTACTAGGATGGTTGTTAGGGGTTCAATACGCACGAGCTCCGGTTATCTTGCTGGTAGTCGGCAATGTTCTGAATATCGTACTGGATGTGTGGCTGGTGATGGGGTTGCACCTTGATGTTCAAGGGGCGGCACTTGCGACTGTCACTGCTGAATACGCGACATTTTTCATCGGATTGCTGATGGTGAAGAAGGTTATGGGCATGCGTGGTATCAGCTTTGAGATGATTAAGCAGTCCTGGCGTGGCAATGTTCGGCGCTTACTGGCGCTCAATCGGGACATCATGTTGCGCTCGTTATTACTGCAAGTGTGCTTTGCATCAGTGACCATCTTTGGTGCGCGCTTAGGTAGCGAAATTGTCGCCGTCAATGCGGTATTAATGACGCTTCTGACGTTTACCGCTTATGCGCTTGATGGTTTTGCCTATGCCGTTGAAGCCCATTCCGGGCAAGCTTATGGCGCAAAGAATCGCGGCCAACTACTCGAGGTTTGGGGTGCTGCCTGTCGCCAGGCGGGTTTAGTCGCGCTCATGTTTGCCGTGGTGTATGCCCTATTTGGCGAGCAAATTGTTTCTCTTCTGACGTCCATTCCCCAATTACAGCTACAGGCCGATCGCTATCTCCACTGGCAGATTGTATTACCCGTAGTCGGTGTCTGGTGCTACTTGCTGGATGGGATGTTTATTGGCGCGACAAGGGGAGCTGAGATGCGTAATAGCATGGCGGTTGCCGCTGTTGGTTTCGGGCTAACGCTCTTCACGGTTCCGTATTTAGGCAACCACGGGTTATGGCTTTCTGTGGCGGTATTCCTTGCTCTGCGGGGGCTGGCGTTAGGTTGGATTTGGCGTCGTCACTGGCAGCAAAATAGCTGGTTTAACAACGTACAAAGTTAAGCCGTATGGTTAAAGATTCTTAGTTTTCTCCGTACCACCATATCCTTGACTACAATTATTATCACGTCCAGCAGATAGAGTGGTGTTGGCCAAATGGCAGCACATTGGACGTTGGTAATTTTTTAGCAGTTCTTCCCCGAACGATGAGGATATTATTATGAATAAAGACGAAATCGGCGGTAACTGGAAACAGTTTAAAGGCACAGTAAAAGAGAAATGGGGCAAACTGACTGACGATGATATGACTGTCATCGAAGGCAAACGCGATCAGCTTGTCGGTAAAATTCAAGAGCGTTATGGGTACGAAAAGGATAAGGCAGAGGAAGAAGTCGTTGATTGGGAAACTCGCAACAAATACCGTTGGTAATTAGTTTCCCTTAGATGTGTTAGTTCTCAAGGCTACCCTGCCCAGGTACATGGATGTACCGTTCCATTCAACTCAAATCCAACCAATCTAACGTGACTTCTTTTTACTCTGAATGGAGTGGTCATGCCCGCAAGCATCCGGGTGGCTACAAGCTTCAACTTCTGCACACGCGCTGCATAAACCATGCGCCTCAATAACGTTATGATGCAGAGCAAACCCTAACTGGGCCGCCAGTTGGTGCATGATATCTTCCACACCTTCCGCACTACGCTCCTTCACCGCACCACATCGATCACAAATAAACATCGCAGATGAGTGAGTTGGCTGATCGATAAGATTGCACAACACATAGCTGTTGGTGGACTCTACACGGTGTACAAAACCTTGTTCGAGCAGAAAATCGAGCGCACGATACACTGTCGGGGGTTTAGCTTGCGGTTCGCTGGCACGCAATAAATCCAGCAAATCATAAGCACTGATAGCGCCTGCTTGCTGAGTCAGCAAACGCAATACTTCAAGACGTTGTGGTGTCAGGCGCACATTACGCTGCTCGCATAGTTTTTCAGCCTGCGCTAACACGTTTTGTGAAGTCGTGATGTCCATCAGTATTCCCCTGTAGATTAGCCCTACACTTTATCACAACGCGCAAAAAACGCCGAGTGGTGCGCTTAGCCACAACCTTTTGAGATGACTATCCCGGAGTTTGTTATGAATAAACCTGATTGCATTCGCCACTGGAAGGAAATAGAAGGTGACGATGATTCGACTTATCCAGACAGCGCAGAGCGGTTTTCTATTGGCGCGCCACTGGCCCGCAAGCTGGGTCTTAATCGCCTGGGAATTCATCATGAGCGCCTGCTACCAGGTCGCCGCACATCTTATCCTCATGCTGAAAGCAGCGAAGAAGAGTTTGCTTATGTGCTCGAAGGGCATCCACAAGTGTGGATTAATGGGCACCTTTACCCACTTGAACCTGGCGATAGCGTTGGTTTCCCCGCTGGAACAGGTACCTGCCATACCTTTATCAACAACACAGAGCATGAAGTCCGACTGCTAATTGTGGGGGAGGCAAATAAAGCTGAGAATCGAATTTATTACCCGCTAAACCCAGGCTATGCCGCACAGCGACAGGATCGATGGATTGATCATCCCCCCCAATTTTTCGGCCCACATGACGGTCAGCCTTCACGAAAACCGAACGGTAAACTATAAATAAGTTTGCATGGAAATTTTGAACTCATAATCCTGAAGGATAGAAACGGGATTCCGATGGGCGAAACAGCCCACTTTTCAGCCTTTTATTCACAGCAATAGTCCGCCTCTGTTCAGTCATAACTGGCAGGGGCAGTTATTACATCTGATCAACAGACGGACGTGTGGTGAATGAAAAAAATGAAAACTTTGGCGGCGTTTAGCGCCGCATCTTTATTTATGGCAAATCACGCTTATGCGGCGGGCACATGGTCTGAAGCACGAAGTGATGCAATGGGTGGTACTGGTGTCGCTTCCGCGAGCTACGGAAGTGGGGTGCTTACGAACCCCGCGTTGCTGGCTAAGGCTAAGCAGGACGACACAGTGACGGTTATTCTACCGTCTGTGAGTGCGCAAATTACGGATAAAGATAATCTGCAGGATCAGATTGATGACATTAGCGATAAGGTTGATCAATACAAAAACGTTATCGACGATCTCACCCTGCAGGATATCATTTTAAATCCAAATGGTTCGCTCAGCCAGTTTCAGAGTGCTGCGGGCGATCTGGCTGGTGAGCTGAATGATCTGAAAGGAAAAACGGCAAACGCGAAGGCGGGTGCCAGTATCGCAGTCAGTATTCCAAACGACGTGCTTTCAGTGGCTTTTGTCGCAAAAGCCTATGCGCGTGCGCATGTTAGTTCTTCCATCGATCAGCAAGATATCGATTATCTCAATAGCATCGCCGGTTCTCGGGCAGTGGCCGGGGGCGTTGCGTTTGATGCCGCTATTAATGGCTCCGATGTTATCACCAGCAATCTGAATTCTACTGCTTCTGGCCGTGCGGCTATTGTCTCTGACTATGGCGTGGCGCTTGCGAAGGAGTTTGATCTCGGTGGAGTGCCGGTTTCTTTTGGCGTCACACCGAAGTTGCAAAAAACCTGGCTCTATAACTACACCACCTCGATTTATAACTACGATAGCAGTGACTGGAATAGCAGCCGCTATCGCAATGATGATACCGGTTTCAATGTGGATGCGGGCCTGGCGGCCGATTTCGGCGAAAACTGGACGGTTGGTCTGAGCGGTCAGAACCTGATTTCGCGTGACATTGATACCAAAGATATTCTGATCACCAATGGCAGAACCGGTGAGACAACTAACTACAAAGACACGTACCAGATTCGTCCATTGGTGACGGCTGGTGTAGCCTGGCATAACGATCTCATCACCCTTAGCGCCGATGGTGATCTCACCGAAACCAAAGGCTTCAAAAGCGAAGAAGACTCGCAGTACGTTGGCGTCGGTGCAGAAATTACGCCGCTGCCATGGCTTGCCGTGCGTGCGGGTTATCGTGCCGACGTCAAATCAAACGACAGCAACGTCTTTACCGGCGGTGTTGGTTTTGCGCCATTTAATCGTGTTCATGTTGATTTAATGGGGCTATACGGCGAAGACCAGACATGGGGGGCCGGAGCGCAGCTTAGCGTTACCTTCTGATAAAAATAGCAGTCGGGACGAGCGGGTGTCCCGACGCTGCTTTATGCTATAGTAGCGACCCTTTTTTAACCGTAGCCCGTAAACGCCAGTGCCTATGTCCTCACAAATCAGCCAGACTCCTTTCCAGCCACATCGTTTCTCTATTGCGCCGATGCTTGACTGGACCGATCGCCACTGCCGTTATTTTTTGCGTCAGTTATCTAGCCAGACACTGCTGTACACCGAAATGGTGACAACCGGTGCAATTATTCATGGCAAAGGGGACTATCTGGCGTACAGCGAAGACGAGCATCCTATCGCGCTGCAATTAGGCGGTAGCGATCCGGCTGCATTGGCTATTTGCGCGAAACTGGCGCAAGAGCGCGGCTACGATGAAATTAACCTGAACGTGGGTTGCCCGTCAGATCGTGTGCAAAATGGCATGTTTGGCGCGTGTTTAATGGCGGACGCGCAGCGCGTTGCCGATTGTATTAAAGCGATGCGTGATGTGGTTTCTATTCCGGTTACTGTCAAAACGCGTATCGGCATTGACGACCAGGATAGCTACGAATTTCTCTGCGATTTTATTGGCACGGTAGCCGGGAAGGGTGAATGCGAGATGTTTATCATCCACGCCCGTAAAGCCTGGCTTTCTGGTTTAAGCCCGAAAGAAAACCGTGAAATTCCACCGCTGGATTACCCGCGTGTTTATCAGTTAAAGCGTGATTTCCCGCATCTGACGATGGCGATTAACGGTGGAATTAAAACGCTGGAAGAAGCTAAAACGCATCTGGAACATATGGACGGCGTAATGGTGGGGCGCGAAGCCTATCAAAACCCTGGCCTGCTGACGGCGGTTGACCGGGAGATTTTTGGTATTGATTCGCCGGAAATCGACACCGTTGCAGCGGTTCGTGCCATGTATCCGTACATTGAGCGTGAACTGGCAAACGGCACTTATTTAGGCCATGTCACTCGCCATATGTTGGGACTTTTCCAGGGTATTCCGGGTGCGCGCCAATGGCGTCGTTATCTGAGTGAAAATGCCCATAAAGCCGGTGCAGGAATCGACGTTGTGGAACATGCTTTGTCGTTGGTTGCGGATAAGCGCTAAATTTTAGCAGCAATAACCGTGTGAATTGCTCAGGTATTGCGGAGTTGATCACAACCTCGCATCTTTCTGGCTAAGTTCGCGGGCTGTGGGATATCAATTATTTACCAAACCTGACATTATTACCGGGTTGCAAAAAAACGAATTCATCGCGCTGTACCCTACATACAGAGCGAACAAAAAAAGAATGGGCTTCCCTCGGGAGGCCCAAATTCTTTTATGGAATCAGCAAACTAGAACCTTGCGTGCTGCGGCTCTCAAGTGTTGCATGAGCCAGTGCAGCATCGCTCAGGGCAAACTTCTGGCTATCCGCCACATCCACTTTTATCACGCCGCTGGCAATCAACGAGAACAGCTCGTTGCACGCTTCTTCCAGCTCTTCACGCGTGGTGACGTAACCATTTAGTGACGGACGCGTAACATACAGCGAGCCTTTCTGGTTCAGGATCCCCAGATTCACGCCCGTCACCGGGCCGGAAGAGTTCCCAAAACTCACCATCAAACCTTGCCGTTGCAGGCAATCGAGCGACGATTCCCAAGTATCTTTCCCGACCGAGTCATAAACCACCGCCACTTTCTTGCCGCCGGTTATCTCTTTCACCCGTTCGACAAGATTCTCTTCGCGATAGTTAATGGTTTGCCAGGCTCCGGCTTTTTTGGCGCTTTCTGCTTTTTGCGCAGAACCGACAGTGCCAATTAATTTGGCACCCAGCGCTTTTGCCCACTGGCAGGCAATCAGCCCCACGCCGCCGGCTGCAGCATGGAACAAGAAAACTTCGTTGGCTTTAATATCGTAGGTTTTACGCAGCAAATAATAGACCGTCAGCCCTTTAAGGAAGGAAGCAGCAGCTTGTTCGAAAGAGATAGCGTCCGGGAGTTTTGCTACTTTATCTGCCGGTACGTTATGAACACTGCTGTAAGCGCCAAGTCCTGACTGTGCATAGACCACACGATCGCCAACTTTAATATGTGTTACCGCGCTGCCAATTTTACTGACTACGCCCGCAGCTTCAGTGCCGAGGCCGCTTGGTAGCATCGGAGGTGGGTATAAACCGCTGCGAATATAGGTGTCGATGTAGTTGATACCAATCGCTTTGTTCTCAACCTGGACTTCGTTTTCTGCGGGTGCGGTTGGGGTGAATTCAACAACTTTTAAGACTTCTGGTCCGCCGTGCTGACTAAATTCAATGCGTGTTGCCATGAGAACTCCTTCTGTTTCCTCGGAGGGAGATAGAGTAAACTCTCGTCTCTCTTATCTGATTTTGGTAACTCCCTCACTATGGCAGGAAATAAACCCTTCAACAAACCGAAAGAACCCCGCGATCGTCAGATGGAAGGGCTGAAAATGCCGCCACATTCTCTGGAAGCGGAGCAGTCGGTGTTGGGCGGTTTAATGCTGGACAACGAACGCTGGGATAACGTTTCCGAGCGCGTCGTGGCTAACGATTTTTTCAGCCGTCCACACCGCATGATCTTCACCGAAATGCAGCGTTTGCTCGAAATGAGCAAGCCAATCGACCTGATCACGCTTTCTGAATCTCTGGAACTTCAGGGCAACCTGGAAAGTGTCGGTGGTTTCGCCTATCTGGCCGAATTATCAAAAAATACGCCAAGTGCTGCGAACATCAGTGCTTATGCTGATATCGTGCGCGAACGTGCCGTAGTGCGTGAAATGATTTCTGTGGCGAATGAAATCGCCGATGCCGGTTACGACCCTCAAGGGCGAACCAGTGAAGATTTGCTCGACCTCGCCGAATCCCGTGTGTTCCAGATTGCTGAGAGCCGTGCGAATAAAGACGAAGGTCCGAAAAGTATCGACCAAATCCTCGAAGCGACAGTCTCGCGTATCGAAACGCTGTACCAGACGCCACATGATGGCGTAACGGGTGTGGATACGGGCTACCAGGATTTGAACAAGAAAACAGCGGGTCTGCAAAAATCGGATCTGATCATTGTGGCGGCGCGTCCGTCGATGGGTAAAACCACCTTTGCGATGAACTTGTGCGAAAACGCCGCGATGTTGCAGGAAAAACCGGTGCTGATTTTCAGCCTCGAGATGCCCGGCGAACAAATCATGATGCGTATGCTTGCGTCATTGTCGCGTGTTGACCAAACCAAAATCCGTACCGGCCAGCTTGATGATGAAGACTGGGCGCGAATTTCCAGCACCATGGGCATCCTGCTTGAAAAACGCAACATGTACATTGATGACTCCTCAGGCCTGACGCCAACGGAAGTGCGCTCCCGCGCGCGCCGTATCTACCGCGAACATGGTGGCCTGAGCCTGATCATGATCGACTACCTGCAATTAATGCGTGTGCCGTCGCTTTCCGACAACCGTACGCTGGAAATCGCCGAGATTTCGCGCTCGCTAAAAGCGCTGGCAAAAGAGCTACAGGTGCCAGTCGTTGCGCTCTCGCAGCTTAACCGTTCCCTGGAACAACGTGCAGATAAACGCCCGGTTAACTCCGACTTGCGTGAATCAGGCTCCATCGAGCAGGATGCCGACTTGATTATGTTTATCTATCGTGACGAAGTTTATAACGACAACAGTGACGAGAAAGGCATCGCGCAAATCATCCTCGGTAAGCAGCGTAACGGCCCAATCGGCACCGTGCGCCTGACGTTTAACGGGCAGTTCTCGCGTTTCGATAACTATGCAGGCCCTCAGTACGACGAAGACTAAATCCTCGTCATCCTTCGTGCCACAACTGTGTTGGCTGCGTTCACTCGCCCGAATCACTTACTTTAGTAAGCTCATCGGGACGAGTTCTCTTGCCGCCTTGTTGTGAAACGAATGATTTTGAGGATTTGCGTGATCAAATATTAATTTTTAGCAAGGAACGAACATGCAAGCGGCAACCGTAAAAATTAACCGCCGCGCTCTGCGACACAACCTGCAACGCCTGCGCGAACTGGCTCCAGCCAGCCGTATGGTGGCGGTTGTGAAAGCAAACGCATATGGGCATGGTCTGCTGGAGACAGCCCAAACACTGACCGATGCTGATGCCTTCGGCGTGGCCCGTCTTGAGGAAGGTGTTCGCTTACGTGCCGGGGGCATCACTCAGCCCATTCTGCTGCTGGAAGGCTTCTTTAATGCAAGCGACCTTGCGACCATTGCCGAGCAAAATTTCCAGACTGCCATCCACTGCATCGAACAGCTTGAAGCACTGGAACAGGCTGAGTTAAGCCATCCGATTACCGTGTGGATGAAACTGGATACCGGCATGCATCGGTTGGGCATCTTGCCTGAAGAAGCTGAGGCGTTTTATCAGCGCCTTTCGCGCTGTAAAAACGTCAGCCAGCCGGTGAATATCGTCAGCCATTTTGCCCGTGCAGATGAACCAGAATCTGACGCCACACTGCGTCAGCTCGATATTTTCAATTCGTTTACCGCGGGCAAGCCTGGAGAGCGTTCTATTGGCGCATCCGGTGGCATCCTGTTGTGGCCAGACTCGCATATGGATTGGGTTCGTCCAGGCATTATCTTGTACGGCGTTTCTCCGTTGGAGCAACAATCGTGCGGCACAGATTTTGGTTGTCAGCCAGTGATGTCTCTGACTTCCAGTCTGATTGCGGTGCGTGCGCACAAAGCCGGTGAAGCGGTCGGTTACGGCGGTACATGGATTGCCGAGCGCGATACTCGTCTGGGTGTGGTTGCTATTGGTTATGGAGATGGCTACCCGCGCGCAGCGCCTTCTGGCACCCCTGTGCTGGTGAATGGTCGTGAAGTGCCAATTGTCGGGCGTGTGGCGATGGACATGATTTGTGTCGATCTTGGCCCACAGTCAGCAGACAAAGTGGGTGATAGCGTGGTGATGTGGGGTGATAGCCTGCCGGTTGAACGTATTGCTGAAATCACAAAAGTGAGTGCTTACGAACTTATTACGCGCCTGACCTCAAGGGTTGCGATGGAATACCTGGACTAGTTTTCTTGTCTTCCCCCCTCTCCCTCGGGGCTGTCTCTTAGTCTCATCTTTTTAAGTTGGGAGACAGTTCCGTTCACCCGGTGTTCCGTGTTTCATATAGCGATTGAAGCCGGAACCAAAGGTCAACGTCAAAACCCAAAGACAGCACCGAGCAGGTTTTGACCTTGTACCCGGTATAAATTGCCTCAGTGTTCCCCATAAGTCAGGGTTGAGCTGCCGGGAGCAGCGAAAGAGAGCGATCCGCCGGGAGCGAGTCGCGAACGACCCTGATGTTGGGGATAAGCTGGGGTTTACCGCGCAGCGGCAATTTAATGACCGGGCGCAAGGATTATCAAGGAGAGGGCGTTCTCTCCTTGATACGTTCACCGTTTTCGGGAATGAAAGAGATAACTGAACGCACGGGTGAACGGAAAATCAACGAGGCTTAAAGATCTCACCCTGACAAGATTGCCTGAGTGAGTTGTGTATAAGAGACCGCCCTCAGGGAGAGGGGTGTTTCTAAGCATAAACCCCTCGATCTCGCCCCAACTTCCGGTTTACATTGGTTGTCCGCGACACTGTAAACCAGGAGAACCTCACCGTGTTTCAAAAAGTTGACGCCTATGCTGGCGACCCAATCCTTTCCCTTATGGAACGTTTCAAAGTTGATCCGCGTAGCGACAAGGTCAACCTCAGCATTGGCCTCTATTACAACGAAGATGGGATCATCCCGCAGTTGCAGGCCGTGGCTCAAGCTGAAGAACGCCTGAATTCTCAACCGCATGGCGCGTCGATTTACCTGCCGATGGAAGGGCTGAACAGCTATCGCAGCGCGATTGCTCCGCTGCTGTTTGGTGCAAACCACCCGGCACTCATTGAAGGTCGTATTGCGACGATTCAGACACTTGGCGGCTCCGGTGCGTTGAAAGTGGGTGCGGATTTCCTGAAAACTTATTTCCCAAATTCCCAGGTGTGGGTCAGCGATCCGACCTGGGAAAATCATGTCGCTATCTTTGGCGGTGCCGGTTTTGAAGTGAATACCTACCCGTGGTTCGATACCGAGACCAACGGCGTGCGCTTCGAAGCATTGCTGGAAACCCTGAATACCCTACCTGCACAAAGTATCGTACTGCTGCATCCGTGCTGTCATAACCCGACAGGTTCTGACCTGACGGATCCACAGTGGGACGCAGTGGTTGAAATTCTCAAAGCTCGCGAACTGATTCCATTCCTGGATATTGCCTATCAGGGCTTTGGCGCTGGTATGGAAGCTGATGCCTATGCGATTCGCGCAATAGCTAGTGCCGGGCTTCCTGCGTTGGTCAGCAACTCGTTCTCGAAGATTTTCTCGCTGTATGGCGAGCGTGTCGGCGGCCTTTCTGTTGTCTGCGAAAACGCAGAAACCGCAAGCCGTGTACTGGGTCAGTTGAAAGCAACTGTGCGCCGCAACTACTCCAGCCCGCCAAACTTTGGTGCGCAGGTGGTGGCGTTGGTGTTGAACGACGAACAACTGAAAGCCAACTGGCTGGCTGAAGTAGAAACCATGCGTCGCCGTATTCTTGATATGCGCCAGGCTTTGGTTTCCGTGCTGAAAGCGGAAATGCCAGATCGCAACTTCGACTATCTGCTGCAACAACGTGGCATGTTCAGCTATACCGGCCTGAGCTCGGAACAGGTTGACCGCCTGCGTGATGAGTTTGGCGTGTATCTGATCGCCAGCGGGCGGATGTGTGTCGCAGGACTTAACAGCAATAACGTACAGCGTGTGGCACAGGCGTTTTCAGCTGTAATGTAAGTACTCACTTACTTTTAATCTTAAAAAGGCGATGTGTGATCATCGCCTTTTTCTATGATAAATCTTGAAAAATTCCTTCCTCTGGCGCTTTCGCATCGGTATGGTCGAATTGATTTTTGACCATCTGTTCTGCTTTATCACCCTCACTAATCATAATTAAAGGGAAAATGATGCGTAAGCTAACTATGGCATTAAGTGCCGTTTGTTTGTTATTGGGATTGAATCAGTCTGTTGTTGCTAAGGAATCTGTACCTGCTCAGCTCAACCCTGGTGTGACTGTTGCACAACTGGCTCAGCAAGTTCCTGTTCACTGGGTTTCCGTTGCTCAAATTGAAAATAGCCTGTTGGGGCGTGCCCCGATAGCGGTTGGTTTCGATATTGACGACACGGTGCTTTTCTCAAGCCCTGGCTTCTATCGCGGGCAAAAAGAGTTTTCTCCAGGGAAACAGGATTACCTGAAAAACCCTGCTTTCTGGGAAAAAATGAACAACGGCTGGGATGAGTTCAGTATGCCAAAAGAAGTGGCGAAAAATCTTATCGCCATGCACCTCAAACGCGGCGACAGCATCTACTTTGTGACAGGCCGCAGCCAGACCAAAACAGAAACCGTGACCCAAACGCTACAAAATGATTTCCTGATCCCGCAAGCCAGCGTTAACCCGGTTATTTTTGCTGGTGATAAACCTGGGCAAAATACGAAGACGCAGTGGCTGAAAGATAAGAAAATCAAAGTGTTCTACGGTGACTCAGACGGCGATATTACTGCCGCTCAGGACGTAGGTGCGAGAGGTATTCGCCTGCTACGCGCTTCAAACTCCAGCTATCAGCCATTGCCAAAAGCAGGGGCATTTGGCGAAGAAGTGATTGTTAACTCTGAATATTAATTTACCCGTCATACTTCAAGCCGCAGGTGTGTTGGCTGCGCTCACTCACCCCAGTCACTTACTTTAGTAAGCTCCAGGGGTGAGTTCACTTGCCGCGTTACTCGGCAAAGCCTCGCCTCTGTCGAGGTCAGCGCAAGCGCTGCTCAAAAGGCTAAAGCCTTTTGTCATGCAACTCGAATTATTTAGGGTAAAATCGGTTTTAATGACGCAATACCAATCCCGTCGCCGTTTTTTTCATCAAAATTTCCCCGTTGAGTTTTACCTTTTGGCTAGTTGCTCGCACACTTAGAGGTGCCAGCGACTTAAACTGGCCAGCACATCGTTTTCACGGGAGTCTCTCAAGGGGAATAAAATGACCAATTCGGAGCTATTGCAGTACTGCATGAACAAACCCGGAGCGGAACAAACGGTTCATAGCGACTGGAAGGCCACACAAATAAAGGTGGCGGATGTGATGTATGCGATGGTGCATGACGTGGAAGCACGCCCGGCGGTGTCGTTAAAAGCCAGCCCGGCACTTGCCGACTTATTACGTGAACAACATAGTGATGTGCATCCTAGCGCGCATTTGAATAAAGCGCACTGGAGCACGCTTTACCTGGATGGCACACTTCCGGACTCGCAGATTTACTACCTGGTGGATGCTTCGTATCAGCAGGCATTATCGCTGCTGCCTCAGCAAACCAGGCAGCAGCTTTCTGACTGATTCGACTATTTCAGCAAAGGCTTAAGGAAACGAGCGGTATGTGATGCCTCGCATTCCGCCACGGTTTCAGGCGTACCGGAAACGAGAATTTCGCCCCCGCCGCTACCGCCTTCTGGGCCAAGGTCAACAATCCAGTCTGCGGTTTTAATCACGTCCAGATTATGCTCGATAACCACAATGGTGTTGCCCTGGTCGCGCAACTGATGCAGAACTTCCAACAATTGCTGAATATCTGCAAAGTGCAGGCCAGTCGTCGGTTCATCGAGGATATACAGCGTTTGCCCGGTGCCGCGCTTAGAAAGCTCACGCGCCAGTTTCACACGTTGTGCCTCACCGCCTGACAACGTCGTTGCTGACTGCCCAAGACGAATGTAAGACAGACCCACGTCGATTAACGTTTGCAGCTTACGCGCCAGCGCAGGTACGGCATCAAAGAACTCACGAGCATCTTCAATGGTCATATCCAGCACTTCGTGGATGCTCTTGCCTTTGTACTTAACTTCCAGCGTTTCGCGGTTGTAGCGTTTGCCTTTGCACTGGTCGCACGGCACGTAAATGTCCGGCAAGAAGTGCATTTCGACTTTGATCACGCCGTCGCCCTGGCAGGCTTCGCAACGCCCACCACGCACGTTAAAGCTGAAACGACCCGGCGTATAACCTCGTGCACGGGATTCCGGCACGCCTGCAAACAGCTCACGCACAGGCGTAAACACGCCGGTGTAAGTCGCAGGGTTTGAACGAGGCGTACGGCCAATTGGGCTTTGGTCGATATCAATAACTTTGTCGAAATGCTCCAGACCGTGAACTTCGCGGTATGGCGAAGGTTCTGCAAGCGTTGCACCATTCAATTGAGTTTGAGCAATCGGGAACAAGGTGTCGTTAATCAGCGTTGATTTCCCGGAACCGGAAACCCCGGTCACACAGGTAAACAAACCTACCGGTAGCGTCAGTGTCACATCTTTCAGGTTGTTGCCTTTCGCACCAACCAATTTAAGTACTTTCTCCGGATCGGCAGGCACGCGGTTTTTCGGCACCACAATTCCACGTTTCCCGCTAAGGAACTGTCCGGTCAGGGATTCAGGCACATCCATGATGTCCTGCATGGTGCCTTCAGCAACCACCTGGCCACCGTGAACACCGGCACCAGGGCCGATATCGATAATATGGTCTGCGGCGCGGATAGCATCTTCATCGTGCTCAACCACAATCACGGTGTTACCGAGATCGCGCAGGTGAATCAAAGTTTCCAGTAGGCGTTCGTTATCACGCTGGTGCAGGCCGATAGAGGGTTCATCGAGCACATACATCACGCCGACAAGACCCGCACCAATCTGGCTTGCCAGACGAATACGTTGCGCTTCACCACCGGACAGCGTTTCAGCTGAACGTGATAGCGACAGATAGTTCAGACCGACGTTCACCAGGAATTTCAGGCGGTCACCAATCTCTTTCAGCACTTTCTCAGCAATTTGCGCCCGCTGGCCGCTGAGTTTCATGTTCTGGAAGAATTCCATCGCATGGCCGATGCTCATATCAGAGATAGTAGGCAACGGCGTGTTTTCGACAAACACATGGCGTGCTTCACGACGCAGGCGTGTACCTTCACAGCTTGCGCATGAACGGTTGCTGATAAATTTCGCCAGTTCTTCACGCACTGCAGAAGATTCAGTCTCTTTGTAGCGACGCTCCATATTATGCAGAACGCCTTCGAACGGATGGCGGCGCACCGAGGTGTCGCCACGGTCGTTTATATATTTGAACTCAATGCTTTCTTTACCGGAGCCGTTAAGCACCACGCTTTTCACGCTGGCTGTTAGTTCGTTCCACGGCGTTTCGATATCGAATTTGAAATGCTCCGCAAGCGAACGCATCATCGTGAAGTAATAGAAGTTACGGCGATCCCAGCCACGAATTGCGCCGCCAGCAAGGGAAAGCTCACCGTTTTGCACAACACGATCCGGGTCGAAATATTGCTGCACGCCAAGCCCGTCACAGGTTGGGCAGGCACCGGCCGGGTTGTTGAACGAGAACAGACGAGGTTCCAGCTCACGCATGCTATAGCCGCAAATTGGGCAGGCAAAGTTTGCCGAGAACAGCAATTCTTCAGCTTTTTCGTCATCCATATCGGCGACAACAGCAGAACCGCCAGATAAATCCAACGCTGTCTCAAATGATTCGGCCAGACGTTGCGCTAAATCCTCACGAACTTTAAAACGGTCAACCACCACTTCGATGGTGTGTTTCTTTTGCAGCTCAAGTTTTGGTGGATCGGATAGATCGCACACTTCGCCGTCGATCCTTGCGCGGATATAACCCTGGCTTGCCAGGTTTTCCAGCGTTTTGCTGTGCTCGCCTTTTCTATCTTTAATGATTGGCGCAAGCAGCATCAGGCGCCTGCCTTCCGGCTGAGCTAAAACGTTATCGACCATCTGACTCACGGTTTGCGCCGCAAGAGTAACATTGTGATCCGGGCAACGCGGCTCACCTACGCGGGCATAAAGCAGGCGCAGGTAGTCATGAATTTCAGTGATAGTGCCGACGGTGGAACGTGGGTTGTGCGAGGTAGATTTCTGCTCGATAGAAATCGCAGGCGACAAGCCTTCAATGTGGTCGACATCAGGCTTTTCCATCAATGACAGGAACTGACGCGCATAGGCGGAGAGAGACTCAACGTAACGACGTTGCCCCTCGGCGTATAAGGTGTCGAAAGCCAGTGAGGATTTGCCAGAACCCGAAAGCCCAGTCACGACAATCAACTTGTCGCGTGGAATGTCGAGGTTAATATTTTTGAGATTGTGGGTGCGGGCGCCCCGAACTTCGATCTTATCCATTCACCTTTCCCGGTTTAAACGCTCTTTGCCAGGCCGCACTGGAGGCCGCCGACGATCACAAACGGCTAATTATGACACAATAAAACCTGAATGGATATCCAGTGCTTTAATGCAATAATGTATATCCTACCGAGATTCTGGAATGCATCCCGCAGCTATAAAGATTAGGGGTGGCGTGGTAGAATCGAGGGTTTACACTACTTATTAAACGTTTCAGGAGACACGATCATGGCCAGCAGAGGCGTAAACAAGGTGATTCTCGTCGGGAATCTGGGTCAAGACCCGGAAGTACGCTACATGCCAAATGGTGGCGCAGTTGCCAACATTACTCTGGCCACGTCAGAGTCCTGGCGCGATAAGCAAACCGGCGAAACCAAAGAAAAAACTGAATGGCACCGTGTAGTGCTGTTTGGCAAACTGGCAGAAGTAGCAGGCGAATACCTGCGTAAAGGCTCCCAGGTTTATATCGAAGGTGCATTGCAAACTCGTAAATGGACTGACCAGGCTGGTGTTGAAAAGTACACTACCGAAGTCGTGGTTAACGTTGGCGGCACCATGCAAATGTTGGGTGGACGTGCAGCGGGTGGTGCTCCTGCCGGCGGCGGTGCTCCAGGCCAACAACAAGGTGGTTGGGGTCAGCCTCAGCAACCGCAGCAAGGTGGTAACCAGTTCAGCGGCGGCGCGCAACAATCTCGCCCGCAGCAGAGCGCTCCAGCACCATCTAACAATGAACCACCAATGGATTTCGATGACGATATTCCATTCTAATATTGGTTCTGGCATTTAGAATTATTAAAAACCCCGTTCGCGGGGTTTTTCTTTTTAACACTTACATCAAAATTATCTATTAATATTTTGAATGTTTCACTCCGCGTCATAAGTATTCCTGCTTGCATTAAAACGTTATCCAGCTAAGTTGTTTATGCAAACACAAACACTTATAACTCCACCGGAGCGCAGCATGACGGATTTCGTTATTCCAGAAATAAAAGCATCAGAAGATGAGATGATTGCAATACGTCATTATCTGCATGCAAACCCAGAATTAAGTCTGGAAGAGTTTAAAACCAGTGATTTAGTAGCAAAGCAACTTGAATCCTGGGGATATAAAGTCACTCGAGGAATTGGCACTACTGGTGTTGTGGGTTCTTTGAAAAAAGGGGATTCGAATAAATCTATTGGCCTGCGTGCTGATATGGATGCATTACCTATTTTTGAAGAAACCAATTTACCCTGGGCCAGTACAGTGCCTGGCAAAATGCATGCCTGCGGGCATGATGGCCACACCACCATCTTATTAGCTGCAGCGAAATATATTGCCTCAAATGCCTGTGAGTTTAATGGCACTGTGCATCTTATTTTCCAGCCAGCCGAAGAAGCGATTGGCGGTGCAGATTTAATGATTAAAGACGGGTTATTCGACCGCTTCCCTTGTGACCGAGTTTTTGCCCTCCACAATATGCCTGGCTTGCCAACAGGGAAGCTCGGGTTCTATTCCGGCAATTTCATGGCCTCGGCGGATACGGTAAAAATTACCATCAAAGGTTATGGCGGCCACGGTGCTTATCCACATCGTACTGTCGACCCAATCGTCACTGGGGCTGCGTTAATTACCGCGTTGCAAACCATTGTTT
This sequence comes from Buttiauxella cochleicola, assembly GCF_021283185.1. Taxonomy (NCBI): domain Bacteria; kingdom Pseudomonadati; phylum Pseudomonadota; class Gammaproteobacteria; order Enterobacterales; family Enterobacteriaceae; genus Buttiauxella; species Buttiauxella cochleicola. The sequence continues at coordinate 84,830 of NZ_JAJSOS010000013.1, read as the reverse complement.
CTCGTAATGTCACTCCGGGTGAAACCGCGATTGTTACCGTGGGAACATTCCAGTCGGGCATTGCTTCCAACGTTATTCCAGATACTGCGGTGATGGAATTAACCGTGCGCGCGATGAAGCCGGAGATCCGCGATCTGCTGATTAAACGGATTGAAGAGTTAGCAGATTTTACTGCTCAAAGTTTTGGTGCAAGTTGTGAAGTGGAAGTTTACGACTCCTATCCAGTGCTGATTAATGATGATGAGCAAACGGCGTTTGCCCGAGAGCTGGCCGTTGAGTTCTTTGGTAAAGATGCGGTGCTCGATAAAGTTCTCCCTTCGACCGGCAGCGAAGATTTTGCTTTTATGCTGCAAGAGCGTCCGGGTAGTTATTTCCTGTTAGGGAATGGAGAGAAGGGCGATAAGGGTGGCTGTATGGTGCATAACCCAGGGTATGACTTTAATGATGACATTATTTCTACCGGCGCCTCGTTCTTTTCCCGCTTAGTCCAAACTTATTGTCGTTAACTGCTGGAGCTAATATGAAAAAATACATTCTGCCATTAATTGCTCTGCTGGCGACAACTTCGGCATTGGCAAATAATATTAAAGAAATTCGTTTTGGTGTGGACCCGACATTTGCCCCTTTTGAATCAAAAGACGCTAATGGCAAGGTGGTCGGCTTTGATATTGATTTAGGAAATGCTATTTGCGAGAAACTTCAGGCGAAATGCGTGTGGGTAGAGAATAATTTCGATGCGATTATTCCTGCGCTGCAAGCCAGAAAGTTTGATGCCATTCTTTCCGGGATGTATATGACGGAAAAACGAAAAGAGCAGGTCGCCTTTACCGATAAAATTTATAACGGCCCAGTATTTCTGGTCGCACATAAAAATACCAACATCAAACCTGAACTTGAACAGTTAAAAGGTAAAACGATTGGTGTTGAGCAAGGATCTGCTCAAGAAGCTTATGCCAATAAAAACTGGCGTAATTCTGGCGTAAATGTCGTTGCTTATCAGGGGGCTGATTTGGTGGTGCAGGATTTAGAATCCGGGCGTATTGATGGTGCTGTGCTTTCCGGTGTAATGGCGGAATACAGTTTCCTGAATAAACCGCAGGGTAAAGATTTTGCCATGATAGGCGGAGCGTTGCAGGACCCTGAACTATTCGGTGCCGGTGCTGCAATTGGTTTGCGAAAGGATGATACCGAATTACGTGAAGCGCTCAATGGAGCGATAAGCCAGATTATTGCGGATGGCACTTATAAAAAGCTCGCCTCGAAATACTTTAGCTTCGACATCTATTCCGGGACGTAATGTGTAGCAGCTTGCCAGTAAAACAAAAACGGCCTCGCAATGAGGCCGTTATCAATTCTAATCCTGGCAATCAGGTCATTACCATTGGCCACTCAGGCGGCGCATGGCTTGAGATCTCAATCATGATGTCTTTAAACGATGCCCAGATAACCGGGAAATCAGCCAGTTCTAACCCTAATAAACCGGTCGCAAACCACAAAGCAGATGCAATCCCCAGCATGCTGCTGACGATGGCAAAAAACGTGTAATCGGATTTGCGAAACTGGATATTCAACGTGCTGGCTAAAAACATCAGCACTGCACTGACTAAAGGCCAGCGCATCAATAAAACGCTGGTAGTAATTGCCGCCATGAAAATTGTTCCTTAATCACATAACTCATTACGCTCAACGGTTATGCGCGACATAAAGCGCAACAATTACAGCTCGGGACCGTCAGGGGAATGAATAGGGTGCAGAAAATGTAATAAAAATCCTGTCTCACAGGATTTGTGAACTATATCACATTTGTTCTTTTAATCGCCAGTTGTATGGCGCATTTTCTGACCCATCTTTGCGTGTTCAGGTAACAATATTGCGGCACGTCCCGTCAGGCGTGGTGACGATAATCAGTGGGTGTACGGTCAAACTCACGGCGGAAAACACGCGAAAATGTCTGCTGGGAAACGTAACCGTAGTCCATCGCGATATCAAAAATTGGTCGCTGGGTGCTACGCAACTCTTTGGCCGCCATCAACAAACGGCGCTGGCGAATGTATTCACCTAACGTCTGGCGCTTCACGGTGCGGAACATCCGCTGAAGATACCATTTTGAATAGCCTGATTTTTTTGCCACAACATCAATGTTCAGCGGTTGATCAATGTGATCGTCAATCCATTCAGTCAAAGTTTGAATAATGTCCTGGTGTGCCATAAGCCATCCTCAAGCCTGTTTGTTCGTTAGCAGGTTTTGTTGGCAGCGAGTATAATTCCTCAAGTTAACTTTAGGTAAAGAGCATTATGGAAAAGAAATTACCGCGCTTTAAACCCTTACTCAGTCCTGGCGAAGTGGCGAAGCGTAGCGGCGTGGCCGTTTCGGCTTTGCATTTCTATGAGAGCAAGGGGCTTATTAAAAGCAGAAGAAACAGCGGAAACCAGCGTCGTTACACGCGTGATGTGCTGCGAAACGTCGCCATTATTAAAATCGCACAGCGAATCGGCATTCCGCTTTCGACCATTGGCGAAGAGTTTGGCGTGCTCCCCGACGGCCACAAAATCAATAAAAACGACTGGAAAAAGATGTCGTCGCAATGGCGCGAAGAACTGGATCGGCGCATCAATATGCTGACCGCGCTGCGTGATGAACTAGATGGCTGCATTGGTTGCGGTTGTTTATCGGGTGCTGACTGCCCGCTGCGAAACCCAGGCGATAAACTCGGTGAAGAGGGTACGGGCGCTCGTTTACTGGAAGATGATTAACCTCAATAGCAGGCAAAACTAAAGCGCCCAACTTCGGCGCTTTAGTTTATTACCCGGTCTTTGTCTTTCGATCTATCCCGCTTTTCGCAAGGAGGGTTTCCCCCGACATCAGCGTCCCTCAATCACACATTCTCAGGAGGTTCCGGATTGCGCTGACAACTTAAGTGTAGCCAGGCTCAGTCAGGTTTCAAGGCAAAACAGCATGTTTTTTGAACAATTCTAATACTGCAGACTTCTCAACGTTTCCTATAGTTAACGCATCTTGCTAAACAGAAGGTTACCTCATGCTTATCGTTCATCACCTTAATAACTCCCGCTCGCAGCGTATTTTATGGATGCTTGAAGAGCTTCAGGTGCCGTACCAAATTGTGCGCTACCAACGCGAACCGACCATGCTTGCGCCCGACTCGTTAAAAGCCGTGCACCCGCTGGGGAAATCGCCGGTGGTGGAAGATAACGGCAACATCATCGCGGAATCTGGGGCCATCATCGAATATTTGCAAGAAACCTACGATCCCGAAAGTCGCCTCAAACCGATTTCCTGCGAGGACAAACTGCGTTATCGCTTCTGGCTGCATTACGCCGAAGGATCGTTGATGCCGTTATTAATGATGAAACTGGTATTTGGCAGCCTGGGCAAAGCGCCGGTGCCGTGGTTACTGCGTCCGGTGGGAAATTTATTAGGGCAGGGTGTGCAAAAAGCGTATCTCAATAAACAGATTTTGACGCATGCGCGTTACCTCGAAGATTGCCTGCAACAAACGCCGTGGTTTGCCGGGCAAGCGCTAAGTGCTGCAGATATTCAGATGAGTTTCCCTGTTATCGCTTTACTATCTCGCGGCGGTATAAACGATCTGCCGAATTTACAAAACTGGTATAACCAAATCCAAATCCGTCCGGCCTGGCAGAGAGCCATTCAGCAGGGCGGCCCGTTCGAAATACCTTAAGTGCAGGTATCGAAAAATCCTATGAGCCAGGAAAATGCATTCCCCGTATCTTGCATCATTGTTGCTAAATTGCGCATCGACGATAACGTTTGCGCACGAGGTGGCGATATTTTAACCTGCTAACGCATTTTTCGGCAAAAAGCGACAAAGTTCGGTTGAAAATCCATGTAAGAAGGCCGGATAATCGTTTGCCTTAATTTTGACACCCAGTTTGTATGCGTGGAGTTAAACGTTTGCTTTTTTTGTGACGCCCTTTTTTGTCATAAACGCAGCACAGGGATAAATTCGATTTAAAACGTTTAACTGGCAGTGGATTGTCCACCACGCACACCAACGTAATCATAAAAATCTCAGGGGATTTTTCACTATGTCTAATCATTCTCCGCGTGCAACCGGCGGCATTGACGCCTGGTTCAAAATATCTGCGCGTGGTAGCACCGTTCGTCAGGAAGTTGTAGCGGGTTTAACCACCTTCCTTGCGATGGTGTACTCCGTAATCGTCGTACCGGGCATGCTCGGTAAAGCAGGTTTCCCGCCTGCGGCGGTCTTTGTGGCGACTTGTCTGGTAGCCGGTGTTGGCTCACTTGTCATGGGCCTTTGGGCAAACCTGCCGCTGGCAATCGGTTGTGCCATTTCACTGACTGCGTTTACCGCTTTCAGCCTGGTGCTCGGCCAACACATCAGCGTTCCGGTTGCTTTAGGCGCCGTGTTCCTGATGGGTGTGTTGTTCACCATCATCTCTGCAACCGGTATTCGTAGCTGGATTTTGCGTAACTTACCGATGGGTGTTGCGCATGGTACTGGTATCGGTATCGGCCTGTTCCTGCTGCTGATTGCCGCAAACGGTGTCGGCCTGGTCATTAAAAACCCGCTGGATGGCTTGCCAGTTGCGCTCGGCCATTTCGATAGCTTCCCGGTTATTATGTCGCTGATTGGCCTTGCGGTGATCATCGGTCTGGAAAAACTGAAAGTCCCTGGCGGCATTCTGCTGACCATCATCGGTATTTCTGTTTTCGGCCTGATTTTTGACCCAAGCGTTCATTTCTCTGGCATCTTCGCTATGCCTTCGCTGAAAGATGAAGCGGGCAACTCGCTGATCGGTAGCCTGGATATCATGGGTGCGTTGAACCCAGTGGTGTTGCCAAGCGTTCTGGCGTTGGTAATGACTGCGGTATTTGATGCAACAGGCACTATCCGCGCCGTTGCGGGCCAGGCAAATCTGCTGGATAAAGACGGTCAAATCATCGATGGCGGCAAAGCGCTAACTACCGACTCCCTGAGCTCCGTGTTCTCAGGCCTGGTGGGTGCGGCTCCTGCTGCGGTTTACATCGAATCTGCGGCAGGTACTGCTGCAGGCGGTAAAACCGGCCTGACAGCAATCACCGTTGGTGTGCTGTTCCTGCTGATTCTGTTCCTCTCTCCGCTCTCTTATCTGGTTCCAGCATACGCAACCGCTCCGGCGCTGATGTATGTTGGTTTGCTGATGCTGAGCAACGTGGGCAAAATCGATTTTGAAGATTTTGTTGATGCCATGGCGGGCCTGATTACTGCGGTATTTATCGTGCTGACCTGTAACATCGTTACCGGCATCATGATTGGTTTCGCAACTCTGGTGATTGGCCGTATCGTCTCTGGTGAGTGGCGCAAGCTGAACATCGGAACCGTGGTTATCGCAATAGCTTTAGTCGCGTTCTATGCAGGCGGCTGGGCAATTTAATTTTACTCGTCATACTTCGAGCTGCAGGGTTGTTGGCTGCACTCGCGAACCCCAGTCACTTACTTTAGTAAGCTCCTGGGGATTCGCTCCTTTGCCGCCTACCTGCAACTCGAATTATTTAGAGTAAAAACTCTGAGTAATCCTCCCAAAACCACTTCAAGTTATTTCCTGTTTCCTTCGGGTATAAAAAGTTGTTTTACTATTGGGTAACACAACATCCTGCAAAAAGGGTTTCACAAAACACCTCGACTAAGGACAGTATGGAAATCTTCTTTACCATTCTCATCATGACCCTTGTGGTTTCTCTTTCTGGGGTAGCTACACGCATGCTGCCATTCCAGATCCCGCTTCCGTTAATGCAAATTGCAATCGGTGCCGTACTCGCCTGGCCGCACTTTGGTTTGCATGTCGACTTCAACCCGGAACTGTTCCTGGTGCTGTTTATTCCGCCGCTGCTATTTGCGGATGGTTGGAAAACGCCGACTCACGAATTCCTCAACCACGGGCGAGAAATCATCGGACTTGCGTTGGTTCTGGTGCTGGTCACCGTTGTCGGCATTGGTTTCCTGATTTACTTCCTGGTGCCAGGAATCCCGTTGATTCCGGCTTTTGCACTGGCAGCTGTACTCTCGCCGACCGACGCCGTGGCGCTTTCCGGTATTGTCGGAGAAGGGCGAATTCCAAAGAAAATCATGGGGATTTTGCAGGGTGAAGCGTTGATGAACGACGCCTCTGGCCTGGTATCGCTGAAAATGGCAGTCGCAGTGGCGGTGGGCACCATGGTGTTTACTGTCGGCGGTGCCACGCTCGAGTTCTTCAAAGTGGCGATAGGCGGGCTGTTGGCGGGAATTGCAGTCAGCTGGTTGTACGGCAAATCGCTGCGTCTGATGAGCCGCTGGAGCGGTGACGAACCCGCCACGCAAATCCTGCTGCTTCTGCTGTTGCCATTTGCTTCTTACCTGATTGCCGAACACATCGGCGTGTCCGGCATCCTTGCAGCCGTTGCTGCGGGTATGACGATCACCCGTTCTGGCGTATTACGCAGCGCGCCACTGGCAATGCGCCTGCGTGCAAACAGCGTGTGGGCGATGCTCGAATTTGTGTTTAACGGCATGGTGTTCTTGCTGTTAGGCCTGCAATTACCCAGCATCATGAAAACGTCGATTGCGGCGGCAAACGCCGATCCGAACGTCGAATTATGGATGCTGTTTGTCGACGTCGGGCTTATCTATTTCGCCCTGATTGGCGTGCGTTTCTTGTGGCTGTGGGCGATGAAACGCATCAGTTTACGCTTTATGAAAAAGCGCCCGCTGGAGTTCGGCTCTTACACCATGCGCGAGCTGTGTATTGCATCGTTTGCTGGCGTGCGCGGGGCGATTACCCTTGCCGGTGTGTTGTCCATTCCGTTGCTGTTAGGTGATGGAACGCCTTTCCCGGCGCGTTATGAGCTTATCTTCCTTGCCACCGGCGTGATTCTGTTCTCGCTCTTTACCGGGGTCATTATGCTGCCGATTTTATTGCGTAACGTGGAAGTTCCCGACAAATCCATGGCGCGCCAGGAAGAACGTATCGCCCGCGCTGCGACGGCAGAAGTGGCGATTGTCGCCATCGAGAAAATGGAAGAGCGCCTGCACGCCGACGTGAACGAAAACATCGACGATCAGCTGTTAAAAGAGGTCAGTTCGCGGGTTATCGGGAACCTACGCCGCCGGGCTGACGGGCGTAACGATGTAGAAAGTAGTGAGCTTGAAGAGAACCTTGAGCGCCGGTTCCGCCTGGCTGCACTTCGCTCCGAGCGTGCCGAGCTTTACCATTTACGCGCCACGCAGAAAATCAGCAACGAGACGTTGATGAAGCTGCTGCACGATTTGGATTTGCTGGAAGCGTTGCTGGTGGAGCAGCAGTAATCGTCGATTCCTCGTCCTCTCCTGGGGGCGCTGTCTCTTAGTCACATTTCTGTGAGTCGCGAGACAGTTCCGTTCACCCGGAGTTCAGTGTTTTATATAGCCACTGAACCGGTGAACGACTTAGGGTGGCCACCGTCGCCACCCTAAGAACCCGGACTCCCGGCAAATCAATCGCCGCAAGCGGTAAACCTCCATTTTGCCTCCGTGTCCGGGTCGGTTGCGATTCGTTCCAGACGATCGCGCCCTCCAGCCGTTCCCGACGGCTGGACCCGGCCACCTGGAGTCAAAATGGAGGCGATTGAAGCCGGAACCAGAGGTCAACGTCAAAAGCTAAGGTCAAAAGCCAAACCGGTTTTGACCTTGTTCCCGGTATAAATTGCCCCAGTGTTCCCCATAAGTCAGGGTTGAGCTGCCGGGAGCAGCGAAAGAGAGCGATCGTCTGGAACGAGTCGCGAACGACCCTGATGTTGGGGATAAGCTGGGGTTTACCGCGCAGCGGCAATTTAATCACCGGGCGACGGGGTCGCCAGGGGGATGTCGTTATCCCCATGGCACGTTCACCGTTTGCGGGCATTAAAGAGATAACTGAACGCACGGGTGAACGGAAAATCAGCGAAGCTTAAAGATCTCAACCTGACAAATTTTCCGGGGAGAGGACGCTATGAACTGACCGGCCAAAACTCCTTACAGCAGGCAATCCATGCCTGCGCACTTTGCGAAATATAAACCCCATCGCGCCAAATCATTGCCAGTTGCCACGTTAAATCGCTGTTTAATGGCAGCCACATCAGCGTATTTTTATCCAGTTTTTGGCAAATAATCTCCGGTAGAATCGCAATCCCTACACCGGCCTGCACCATCGCGGCCAGAAAATCCCACTGACCGCTACGTACCGCAATCCGCGGAGTAAACCCATGCTCCTGGAAGAGCTGAATTAACTGGCGGCTTAACGCGAAATCCTCGTTGTAGATAAGCAGAGGATGTCCGGCAAGCTCTATGGGGTCGATACTTTCTCGTGTGGTCCATGGGCCGGAGCGCGGAACCAGCACACACAGCGGATTATGCAGCAAAGGTAACGAGCAGAAAGTGTGGTGCTCATCTTCAAAAGGCAACGCGGTCATGGCTAAATCCAGCTCGCCATTAAGAACAGCCTGCTGCACCGTTAAACCGCCAAACTCTGAAATCTTTAATTCAACACCTGGATAGCGCTGGCGATATAGGCTAATTGGCCCTGCCATCATGGTGCCGACCATCGGTGGAATACCAAGGCGCAACACGCCTTTGTTGAGATGGTTGATATCACCAAGTTCGGCTTCCAACTGGCGAAATTCCGCCAAAATGGTTAATCCTCGTTGATAAACCACCTCCCCGGTATCAGTCAGTAATAGTTTGCGGCCATCACGAATAAGCAGAGTACAACCCAGCTCATCTTCGAGGTTACGCAGCATCTTGCTTATGGTCGGCTGGGTGACGAACATCTTTTGGGCCGCACGGGTAAAACTTTGCTGGCGAACCACTTCAACAAAATAACGTAGCGTCCTGATGTCCATAATTATTCCTGTTGACTATACCTGTGATGATTTTAATTCATTTCTATCGTTGAAGTGAGCTAACTATAATTACAAGCTCACATTTCTTTGGAGTGCCAATCTCATGGCCCTGGCGTTACGTGGTTTTACGCCTGTTCTTTTCCGCCGTATTCAGGTGCCGGTGCAAGTTGCGCTTTACGCAGGATTGTTCATTCTCGCCCAACAGTTGGTTGACTGGTGGAATTTACCGCTTCCTGCAAACCTTGTGGGAATGGTGCTGTTACTGGTGTTGATTGTCTGCCGGGTGGTACCGCTGAAGTGGGTTCGTGCGGGTTCCCGCTGGTTATTAGCTGAAATGCTGCTGTTCTTTGTGCCCGCCGTGGTCGCGGTGGTGAACTATGCCGAATTACTGATGGTAGATGGTTGGCGTATCTTCATCGTGATTGCCATCAGCACTTCACTGGTACTGGGTGCTACTGCGCTGGTGGTGGATAAAGTTTATCGTTATGAGCTGGCGCGAAATGCTCGCAGGCAGGCTCGTGGTGAGTAACTTTCAGCTGAGTCTGTTGTGCCTGGTTATTACCCTTGGGCTCTATTTTGCCAATAAAAAACTCTATCGCCGCTTTCGAAAATTGCCTCTGATGCCGTTGATTTTAACGCCGGTATTGCTGGTGGTGATGTTAGTTTTTGGTCATATCTCCTATCAAAATTATATGGGTGAAGCGCACTGGTTATTGTGGCTGCTTGGCCCGGCGACTATCGCCTTTGCAGTGCCGGTTTATGACAATCTAAATGTGATTAAACGCCACTGGATGTCGCTTTCGTCGGGGGTTATCACCGCCACTGTTGTTGCGGTAACCAGTTCGGTTTGGCTGGCGCGTTTATTTACTTTGCCCGATGAAATTCAACGTAGCCTGGCGGTACGTTCGATTACCACACCCTTTGCATTAGCCGCAGCCAAACCACTCGGCGGGCAGCCGGAGTTGGTGGCGTTATTTGTGGTAGTGACGGGCGTGTTTGGTATGGCGGTGGGCGACGTGCTGTTTTTGCGCCTCGCCATTCGTGAAGGAATGGCAAAAGGCGCGGGTTTTGGTGCCGCTTCTCACGGCGCTGGCACCGCACGTTCCTACGAACTTGGCCCGCAGGAAGGTGTGGTCGCCAGTTTAGTGATGATGTTTTCCGGTGTGGTGATGGTGCTGATCGCGCCGTTGCTAAGCTGGTTGATGTTTTAATACTGGGTGGCTAATCCACCCAGTAAGCGCTTACTTACTTTTCAGTCGTGAAACCAACTCAAACTCTTTAAACCAAACCGGGCGCTGTTGCTGCATTGAAATATTCCCGGCGATACCGGTCAAAATCGACATTGCCCCATCGCGGTGATCGGCGGCGCGTTTTAATGGGTCGTTACTCAGCTCGCCAAATAAATCGGCCAACATCGCGTTGTCGCCACCGCCGTGGCCGCCCGCGCCAATACTGAAGTCGGCTTTGTAAGGTGCGGCGAACATCGGGAACACGGTGATATCGCAGCTTTCCAGGCTACCTTCGTTTTCACGGTCGCCACCGGCATTCACATAAGACATTTCCACCAGTTTCATCTCAAGCCGCCCGCGGCTGCCGTTGAACACCACATTCAGCCCTTCCCACGGCAAAAACGCATTAAGCGAATAGGTCATCTGTACCTGGTTTTGGTACTTCACCAGCACGGATAACGTGTCTTCGATGTTGATTCCATCGCTGAAAACACTCTGGTCGCGGTAGTAGTTATCTTCATGCTCCGCATCCAGATACAGCGCTTTAAGCTGCGCATTTTCTTCCATATGCAGCGCAAACGGATCATCTTTCGCCGCAGCAAAGCCATGAGCTCGAGGATAAAACTGTGCCACTCCGCGTTTTTCCGCATTCTCTTTGCCATAAAAACGCAAACCGCCTTCGGCATAAACACGTTCCGGATAACTGCCCAGCCAGAAGTTCATCAGGTCAAAATGGTGGGTCGATTTGTGCACCAGCAGGCCGCCGCTGTTGCGTTTTTCGCGGTGCCAGCGGCGGAAATAATCTGCGCCATGCTCGGTGTTCAGCAGCCATTCGAAATGCACTGAAAACACCTCGCCAATGGTTTCTTCCATCAGCAACTCGCGGATTTTGCTGTGATGCGGTGCGTAACGATAGTTAAATGCCACGCGCACCTGGCGGCCCGTTTCTTCGATGGCGTCGAGAATGCGCAAAGCGCGTTGCTCATCAATCGTCATCGGTTTTTCGGTAATCACATCACAACCGGCATGCAGTGCACGCACGATGTAATCGTCATGGGTGCGGTCCATAGTGGTGACGATGATAATATCCGGGCGCGTCTCGCGGATCATGGTTTCAAAATCCGCCGCTTTCCAGGTTGATACCTGCGCTGCACCTGCATTGCTCAACAGTTTATTGGCGTAATTCATGCGCGTCTGGTTGGTGTCGCAAAATGCCACCAGTTGCGAATTCTCTTTCCATTTACCGCTGATGGCTTCGATATATAAACCAGCGCGTCCGCCAGTGCCCACTAATGCATATTTTTTCATAATGTCCTCATTCATGAAGTCATGGTATTTTTGATAAATTCGTTATTTCCGGTAATTCAGATGAAATTGGTTCCGCATCAATTAATGGAGTTAAACAGCCCGTTTATTTGGCACTGGCCGTGGTTTATTTCCTGTGTTAATGCTGCCAAAGAGCATGGTTTTACGGGCATTATTCTTCATCAGCAGGAATTACTTTCGTTACTTGCCATTCCGTCACCACTTAGTTACCGGCATGATGTTGAAAACCTTATTCACCAACAAAAAAATGCCCTGCAATATTTAAAAAAAGTCAGTGTTTATTTGCAGGAAAATAACCTCAGCTTCTGGCTGCAAGGCGAAGCCGCTCCCACCGATGACATCGTCAGGCGTAAATTTCCGGAGTTTTCTTTTGATGAGCGCAGCACGCCCGATTTCTGGCAGCAGTTTTATTCGTCGATTTTGTCCCAATTACTACCGTTATTACCGCACCTCGGCGGCCTGATATTAAGCCTGACCACGCCGCAGTTTCAGACTGAGGGCTGGCAGCAAAGTCTGCATCAAGTCTGGAGCTTGTTACGTGCCCAGGGTAAAAAACTCATCCTGCGTGATTTCATTGATACCAGTTGGCCTCGCCAGCAGCTTTCCCGCGTACTCTCGGGCCTGCCGGATGATGTTCGCGCGTCCATTAAAGCCACCGAACTGGATTACCATCCCGGCTTTGCCAACCATCCACATATTGTCTCGCTCACCGGCCATAAAAAGTGGATCGAATACGATCTTTGGGGCACCGGTTACGGCTGGACGATCCTGCCGTGTTTCCTGGCTGATGAGATCCAGGGGCGTCTGAGTTGGGCAACCAGCCTCGTTGACCACAATATTGAAACCATCACCTCGCGCGTTTCGTGGCAGTGGCTGCCAGATGGCCTGACGATGGATTCTGCCAACGCCATAAATCTTATTGGTTTGAACCATGCTAACCAGGCTCAACCGGCAAACACCATCGACACCTGGATTGAGCAGCAAAAACTCGGCTTTCGCAGCAAGTCCGACCGCCAGCGATTTAGTGCGCTGTACGCATCGAGCTACGACTGGCTTTGCAAAACGCCGAATCTTCTGGGCCGTCGGATGCACTACCAAAGCCAGATCCCGGAAAGCTACGCTCAGGCCCAGCAACTCCTGCACACGGATATTCGCAGCGCTAACTGGGCTCAGGCTTTTCAACCGTTATTCCCGACTGACGATCCTCTACTTGGTGCTGAACAACGCCAGCTGATCGGGCTTGAAAAAGAGAGTGCCCATTTCCTTGCAACCTCGGCCTTGCATCAACTGCGCGAGCTGCGCATCACTTGCCACAACGACACACTGGAGTGCCTCGAAGCGGCCTGGCGCAATGCTGAAATGTACGGCCAGTTGTTCTCGCAGGTGGCATTTGCCGTCAGCGACCTGCAAATCAGTGAACACTATGGCGATACAGTTCAGGTGGTAAAAACTGCGGTTTCGCACCGGGAAACATTACTGCGTTTTGCCGATACGCTTGAGCGCTGGGCTGATTCGCCACCGCCTGGGAGTCCGCACTACGTCTCGTTGTTGTTGAATGCTGAACGGCTACGCGGATTTGCAGGTAGCTTGTTGGGATAATCATAAGAAGGTGGGTGAGGGTTGTCGTGCAAGAAGATGTGAGTGCGACGTGGCTGAAGCAAACAATGGCTGAATTCGCGAGAAGCCTCCCAAAATGGAGAAGTTCTCTGTGATGCTTATCACGTGTTGCGAGCAATAAACTGTGAGTAGCGGCACGTAGCGCGGGGGAAAGTGTGAGATGAAACGGAGAAGAAATTTCCCGGCTCAAATGAACCGGGAAGAGATAACGCTAATTAGTGTGCACGGCCTTGTTCAATACCAATCCCGGTCTGGGAACGGATGAACTGAGCACGGAATTTCTCACGTTCGAGATTGCCTTCCGGGCTGTTATCGGTTGCTGAGAACACCCAAATCCCCATGAACGCCACCAGAATCGAGAACAGCGCTGGGTATTCATACGGGAAGATTGCCGTTGCGTGTCCAAGAACCTGAACCCAAACGGTTGGGCCGAGGATCATCAAGATAACCGCTGTCAGCAAGCCGAGCCAGCCGCCAATCATCGCGCCGCGTGTGGTCAGTTTTGACCAGTACATGGAGAGCAGAATAATTGGGAAGTTACAGCTCGCCGCAATGGAGAACGCAAGGCCAACCATGAAGGCGATGTTTTGGTTCTCGAACAAAATCCCAAGCCCGATTGCCACCACGCCCAGTATCACAACGGTGATTTTCGACACTCTCAGCTCATCACGCTCAGATGCCCCTTTACGGAACACGTTAGCGTAGAGGTCATGGGAAACTGCAGATGCACCCGCAAGCGTTAAACCGGCAACCACCGCAAGAATGGTGGCGAAGGCAACTGCCGATATAAAGCCTAAGAACAAGCTACCACCCACAGCATCCGCGAGGTGAACCGCTGCCATGTTGTTACCGCCAATCAGTGCGCCAGCAGCATCTTTAAAGGCTGGGTTTGCACCCACCAACATGATTGCGCCAAAGCCGATGATAAAGGTCAGGATGTAGAAATATCCCATGAAACCGGTGGCATACAGCACGCTTTTACGCGCTTCGCGGGCATCGCTCACAGTGAAGAAGCGCATCAAAATATGTGGCAAACCGGCGGTACCAAACATCAAACCTAACCCCAGCGAAAGCGCCGATATCGGGTCTTTCACCAGCCCGCCAGGGCTCATAATCGCCACACCTTTCGGATGCACCGCAATCGCTTCAGCAAACAGGTTGTTGAAGCTAAAGCCGACGTGTTTCATCACCATAAAGGCCATGAAACTTGCGCCGAACAGCAGCAACACGGCTTTGATGATTTGCACCCACGTCGTCGCCAGCATGCCGCCGAACAATACGTACATCACCATCAACACGCCAACCAGCACCACCGCAACGTGGTAGTTCAGGCCAAATAGCAGCTGGATAAGTTTGCCCGCGCCCACCATCTGGGCAATCAGGTAAAGCGCCACAACCACCAGAGAGCCGCAGGCCGACAGAATACGGATTGGCCCTTGTTTCAGACGATACGAAGCCACGTCAGCAAAGGTATATTTGCCGAGGTTTCTCAGGCGTTCGGCAATCAGGAACAGGATAATTGGCCAGCCGACCAAAAAGCCCAGCGAGTAAATCAGGCCGTCGTAACCCGAGGTGAATACCAGCGCCGAAATACCGAGGAACGACGCGGCGGACATATAGTCGCCCGCAATCGCCAGGCCATTCTGGAAGCCAGTGATATTGCCGCCCGCGGTGTAGTAATCGCTACGCGTGCGGGTTCGTTTTGACGCCCAATAGGTAATACCCAACGTAAAGGCGACAAAAATCACGAACATGATAATTGCCTGCCAGTTCGTGGGCTGGCGTTGTACCGCCCCCGTAATCGCATCCGCAGCAAACGCGGAGGCTGGCAGGCTTAGCAGCGGTGCGGCAGCAAGGCCGAGAAGACGTTTCATGATACCTTCACCTCGCGCAGCACAGCGTTATTCAGGCGGTCAAATTCGCCGTTCGCCCGCCAGACATAAATGCCTGTCAGGAAGAAGGAAATCAGTATCACGCCAACACCAATAGGAATGCCGCGCGTCACGGTTGTGCCTGCGTGTAAAGGCGTACCCAGCCAGCCTGGGGCGAAGGCAATTAGCAGGATAAAGCTGATATAAATCACCAGCATGATGATGGACAAAATGGTGGCAAACCGTTGCCGTTTAGCGACTAACTCCCTGAAATGCGCACTGTCTTCTATCCGTTGATAAATGGATTCATTCATCACACAGTCTCCACAGGTATGGTTGGTTTTTTTATAATTCCCTCATACCGGCTGAAACGGCGTAGGGGATAAGCGAAGCGTCATCCACCTTAAAAACGGTGGCGGATGACGTTGCACTTATCCGCCCTACAACAGAAAGTGAGAGGGCAGAGCACATCAAGAATGTTACGAAGGCATGGTAATTGATTGTTTTTCTTCCAGTAACTTCTCAACAACGCCCGGATCGGCAAGCGTTGAAGTATCACCAAAGTTACTGGTATCGCCGGCGGCAATTTTGCGCAAAATGCGGCGCATAATTTTGCCGGAACGGGTTTTCGGTAGTGAATCTGTCCAGTGCAAAATATCCGGGGTAGCAAGCGGGCCAATCTCTTTACGCACCCAGTTGCGCACTTCGGTATACAGCTCCGGCGTCGGCTCTTCACCGTGATTTAGCGTCACATACGCATAAATCGCCTGGCCTTTAATATTGTGCGGAATGCCGACAACTGCTGCTTCGGCGACTTTTGGATGTGACACCAGTGCGGACTCGATTTCTGCGGTGCCCAGGCGGTGACCGGAAACGTTCAACACGTCATCGACACGCCCGGTGATCCAGTAATAACCGTCTTCGTCGCGACGCGCGCCGTCACCACTGAAGTACATATTTTTGAAGGTCGAGAAATAGGTCTGCTCGAAGCGCTCATGGTCGCCAAACAGCGTACGCGCCTGGCCTGGCCATGAATCGGTGATCACCAGGTTGCCTTCTGTTTCGCCTTGTTGCGGATTACCTTCGTTATCTACCAGGGCTGGCTGCACGCCGAAGAATGGGCGCGTGGCAGAACCGGCTTTCAGCTCGGTCGCACCAGGGATTGGGGTAATCATGAAGCCGCCGGTTTCGGTCTGCCACCAGGTATCTACCACCGGGCATTTCTCGTTACCGATTTTCTTCCAGTACCATTCCCACGCTTCCGGATTAATCGGCTCGCCGACAGAGCCCAGAATACGCAGCGACGAACGGTCAGTGTTTTCGACAGCTTTATCGCCTTCCGCCATCAAAGCGCGAATGGCAGTTGGTGCGGTATAGAGAATATTCACTTTATGCTTATCAACGACTTGCGCCATGCGGTTTGGCGCTGGCCAGTTTGGCACGCCTTCAAACATCAGCGTGATTGCACCACACGCCAGCGGGCCATAAAGCAAATAGCTGTGGCCGGTGACCCAGCCCACATCGGCGGTGCACCAGTACACGTCGCCCGGATGGTAATCAAACACGTATTTAAAGGTGGTTGCGGCGTAAACCAGGTAACCGCCGGTGGTGTGCAGTACACCTTTTGGCTTGCCGGTTGAACCGGAGGTGTAAAGGATAAACAGCGGATCTTCGGCATTCACTTCCACTGGCTGGTGGTGCGCGCTGGCTTTCTCAACCAGCTCGTTCCACCACAGGTCGCGACCTTCATGCCATTCGATATTGCCGCCGGTACGTTTCAGAACCACAACGTGTTCGACAGTTTTGACGCCTGGGTTTTTCAGCGCGTCATCGACGTTTTTCTTCAGCGGAATCGAGCGCCCGGCACGAACGCCTTCATCGGCGGTGATCACCAGTTTGGAGCTGGAATCGATAATGCGCCCGGCCACGGCTTCCGGTGAGAAACCACCGAAAATCACTGAATGCACTGCACCAATGCGTGCGCAGGCCAGCATCGCCACAGCGGCTTCCGGCACCATCGGCATATAAATCGCCACCACATCGCCTTTCTTGATACCTAGTTCCACCAGGGTATTGGCGAAACGGCACACTTCACGATGCAGTTCACGGTAAGTAATGGTTTTACTCTGGGTGGCGTCGTCGCCTTCCCAGATGATCGCTGTCTGATCGCCATGATCTTTCAGGTGTCGGTCCAGGCAGTTAGCGGCCAGGTTTAGCGTGCCGTCTTCATACCATTTGATTGAGACGTTTCCGGGTGCGAAAGAGGTGTTTTTCACCTTTTGGTAAGGCTTGATCCAATCAAGGATCTTGCCTTGTTCACCCCAAAATGCGTCGGGGTCATGTACCGAGTGTTGGTACATGGATTGGTATTGCTCCGGGTTTATCAGGCAGTTGTCCGCAATATTTGCGGGAATGGCGTGTTTATGTATTTGGCTCATGCTTTTTTTCTCCTTTTAGGATGTTAATAATATGTCACATAAACGTTAATCGTAGGGGCCATTGGAAGCTTTGTTTACTTTTTGGGCGACAGATCACGCATTAATTAAATTGTTGAAAATCTAATCAATAAATCCTGTGAGGAGAGGGGCAAAAGGCAAAAAAAAGAGCTGCCAATTGGCAGCTCTTAGGCTTATTTCTTTGGGAAGATTAACCCGCCGCGCTTTCGCGCAAGCTGGCTTTTAGCTTGTTGTACTCGTCAATCACATACTGCTCGGCAGCTTTCTGATCGGCGATCGGCTCGACACGTACGGCGCAGTATTTATACTCCGGCGTTTTAGTAATCGGGCTGAGGTTTTCAGTCACCAACTCGTTACAGGCACCAATCCACCACTGGTAAGTCATATAAACGGCACCTTTATTAGGACGCTCGCTTACATTCGCACGTGTGATGACTCGACCTTTACGTGAATTCACCCAGATTAGCGCTTCATCTTCGATACCCAAACGAGCGGCATCATCGATATGGATTTGCGCATAACCAGGTTCATCCGCAAGGGCTGCCAGTGCCGCACAGTTGCCGGTCATCGAACGGCAAGAGTAGTGGCCGACTTCGCGCACCGTTGAAAGCACCATCGGGTACTCTTCGGTGATTTTGTCGATTGGCGGTGCCCAGTCACAGGTAAAGAACTCACCCAGGCCATTTTCGCGGTCGAACTTGCCGTCATACAGGAACGAGGTTCCCTGATCGCTTTCAGCAACATCGCGGCAAGGCCACTGGATATAACCCAGCTCGCCCATTTTCTCGTACGTTGCCCCGTAGAAATCAGGGCACAGGCCGCGCAACTCATCCCAGATTTCCTGGGTGTTGTTGTAGCTCATTGGGTAACCCATACGGGTGGCGATTTCACTGATAATCTGCCAGTCCGTTTTCAGGTCCCACTTCGGCTCAACTGCTTTAAAGAAACGCTGGAAGCCACGGTCAGCGGCGGTATAAACGCCTTCATGTTCACCCCAGGAGGTGGATGGCAAAATCACATCGGCCGCAGCCGCGGTTTTGGTCATGAAGATGTCTTGTACAATCACCAGTTCCATATCGGCAAACGCCTGACGAACAGCCGAAAGCTCGGCATCCGTTTGCAGCGGATCTTCACCCATAATGTAAGCGGCACGAACTTCGCCATGTGCGACACGGTGAGGGATCTCACTGATGCGATAGCCCGTATGAGCTGGCAGTGAAGGCACGCCCCATGCTTTGGCGAACTTCTCGCGACTCGCTTCATCTTTAACGTACTGGTAGCCAGGATAGGTATCCGGCAATGCGCCCATATCGCAGGCACCCTGAACGTTGTTCTGACCACGAACCGGGTTAACACCAACGTTCGGTTTACCCAGGTTGCCGGTCATCAGCGCAAGGCTTGTCAGCGAGCGAACAGTTTCCACGCCCTGATAGAACTGGGTTACACCCATGCCCCACAGAATCGTGGCAGTTTTCGCATTCGCGTACATGCGTGCTGCACTGCGAATTTCTGCCGCAGTAACGCCAGTAATTTCTTCAACAGATTCAGGCGTGTAGCCAGCAACAATTTTGCGATACTCGTCGAAACCTTCAGTACGAGAAGCCACGAATGACTGGTCATACAGGTTTTCTTCGATAATCACATGCCCGATTGCGTTAAGCAGGGCGATGTTAGAACCATTTTTTAACTGCAAATGCATATCGGCGATGCGCGCGGTTTCAATTTTACGCGGATCGACAACAATGATTTGTGCCCCTTTTTGCTTGGCGCGAATTACGCGGTTAGCAACGATAGGGTGTGAATCTGCCGGGTTATACCCGAACACAAACACTAAATCGGTATCCTCAATCTCGACGATTGAGTTGCTCATAGCGCCGTTACCGACCGATTGGTGCAGACCTGCAACCGAAGGGCCGTGTCAAACGCGTGCGCAGCAATCGACGTTATTGGTACCAATAACGGCGCGCGCAAATTTCTGCATTACATAGTTAGTTTCGTTGCCTGTACCGCGGGAAGAACCCGTAGTCATGATGGCATCAGAGCCGTGCTTCGCTTTGATTTCGCTCAGGCGAGTACTGACGTAGTTCAGTGCTTCATCCCAGGAAACGTTTTCGAGTTTGCCGCCTTTCTGGCGACGAATCATCGGTGATTTGAGGCGCGGAGTGAGGATTTTAGTATCGTTAATAAAATCCCAGCCGTAGTAACCCTTCAGGCAAAGATCGCCCTGGTTGGTTTTACCTTGAGCCGCTTCCGCCTTGACGACTTTGCCGTTATCGACCACGAGGTTGATTTTGCAACCCGAGGCACAATAGGGGCAAACCGTGACGACTTTTTTCATCAGTGTTGCTCCAGTCATTATTACTTACTTGGAGGTCTATATGCATTATCTATGCCATATAGAAACAGGGGGTATTACGGGTATCTTACGGTGATAAAAGCAACAAAACGCTGACGAAAAACAGGTCATCGTCAAAAGTGACGTGTCGAGCAGGGGAGGGATTGTGACACTGGTTGAATTTTCAGCATGGGCATTTGTGTTTTTCGCGCCACTCCTTCAACAATCACCCACACTTATAATTTCCCAATGCATCCATCGCGGAGTACAACCATGAAACCTGCAATTTTGCTGGTGGATGATGACCAGGCAATCTGTGACGTGCTGCGAGAGGTACTTAATGAGCACGTTTTTGACGTGAGGGTTTGCCACACAGGGAATGAAGCGCTGAAAGTTGTTGCCCAGTTTCCAGAAATTGCGCTGGTATTGCTGGATATGATTTTGCCTGACATTAATGGGCTGCTGGTGTTGCAACAAATTCAGCGCCAACGTCCGGACTTGCCAGTGGTGATGCTGACGGGCCTGGGGAGTGAGTCTGATGTGGTCGTCGGGCTGGAAATGGGGGCCGATGATTACATCGCCAAGCCGTTTAATTCACGTGTTGTTGTGGCGCGAGTCAAAGCGGTGCTGCGCCGCTCTGGCGCGCTGGCGTTAGAAACGACAACCACCAAAACCTGCGGTCTGCATTTCAACGGCTGGCGACTGGATACCGAGAGCTGCCAGCTCTTTAACGCACAATCGGAGCAGGTTGATCTGACACAAGGGGAATACGGCTTACTGCTGGCGTTGATGCAGAATTCACGCAAAGTATTGTCGCGTGAAAGGTTGTTAGAACTGACCCACAGCGAAAGCCTCGAAGTCTTCGACAGAACGATTGATGTGCTGATTATGCGGCTCCGTAAAAAAATAGAGCCGAACCCGCATCAACCGGCATTAATCCGGACTATACGCGGTGTGGGATATGTATTTTCGGCCGATGTTATTCAGGCGGAGCATAATGCGGCTTAATACCCTCCATAGTTCAAGCCGCCTCTTTCTGGCTACGCTCCCTCACGCTCGGCACCATTCAGCCCATTCAGGGGCTTTTTTTGTCACTGCTGCCCGGCAATACCCTCATTCTCAAAGTCCGCTTTCAGAAATACTGACTACATAAACATGTAATAAAAAACAGTGTTGACATAGCAGGAAAAAAACGTAGATTAGAGTTTAACGGCGGTGTGATAGATATATTGCCGTTAGGTTTAAAAGTATTAAATACGTCAATGAAACATGAAGTGTAAGTAAAAATCGCGATGATGTAAGGCTTTGTTTTTCATGTGTTATGGGTTCGCGAAAGCATTGAACTGCAATGGTTTAAATATCGCGAAAGACGTAAAGCCACGCATCAAAAGTATATATCGCGAAATGGGGAATGTACGAGGTCAAATAAATTTTCCTTGATCTTGTTTTAAACCGATAACGTAGGGGGGAATGATCGAAACCCGATATTATCTGTAAGAACTTGTGCATTTAAAGTAGTACCAAATAGCAGTAAAAATCCACTAAGCATCTTAATGTTAAATCCTAAGTTAGCAGTACCTTAAAAGCCCTGACTACTACAGTCAGGGCTTTTATCGTTTACGGCTCCTGAACGCCTGACATTGACCATAACGTCTTATTACATGCTCCAATGAAAAGCCCGCGATAGCAGGCTATTTGTCTGTGGTGAACATTCGTTCACGGGCGGTGCGACCTGCACCGGTAAGCGGTGCACCAGAACGCGCTTTTAAATCGTCATCGATGCGGATGTTCAGAGTTGCCATATATGCGGCCCTCGTTGTGATTACATTTGTATACACATGGTGTAAGCAACAACGGAGTAAGAGGCAAATCCCCCCCCACGCAAAGACCGCTTATTCGTTACTGTTACTGCAACATAATAGGGAAAAATGCCGCTATAAGGCTATTCGTACCACATCTCAAACTCCACGGTGGTGCTCGCTGTACCTACTTCGACATCTCCAACGTTTCGTGTGCGGATATAGCACGCTTTCATCGGAATTGTGTAGTTGCCACCGCTAGTGCTATAGCCTGTGAGAGCAGTTTTCGTGTTAAAGGTTACATTGTTGCCATTGTCGTACATTACCTGAATACCTAGACCTTTAGCTGTGGAACTGCTGTCCAGAGTAAGGTATTGGTTATTCCCGGTACCGACGAGGCTCACACCGGGTGCAGGCTTAAACAAGTAACTCACTTTGGTAATGCCGCTAGGGCAGTTATTAATCTTGAAATCAAAAGACTTGGTTGGACTGGTAGCATTCTTTATAAATATACCTCTATCGTGAGTGCCAAGATTGACCGGGAAATTCGGCGTTTCACAGGCATATGCTGTAATGTCGGCAGATCCATTCCAGTTCAATACATTATATCTGGCGCCACCAGCGGTGCTTGCTGTTGTATTCATCCAGGCTTCAACGGTAACAGGTATTGTATACGTGCCTGTTTGAATGGGACCAATGATATAGTACTGCATTTTTATATTAGTAATAAATGCATTCCCATTATAATTATCAGACCCAGGGTAATACCATTTCGTAAGGTCATTACCTACTACGACGGTCCCCTTAAAATCATCCCATACTTTGATACCAATTCCGGGCACATTCGTTTTGTAAACGTCAGGAATATCTGAAGGCTCTAGTGGCGCGCCAAATTTCAGATAGGTGTTTGCTGCTCCTCCTGTGCAGATCACGTGCACTGAGGATCCTGCAGAAATAGACATCACGGAACCTATTGGGCCTCGTGTTGTTATATCTCGCGGCATCTTGAAGGTTTGTTTTGGGCTTGTCACCGTGTAGCTAGAAGTTGAACTACTACAACCCGCCCAACTTATTGAGCTTAATGAAGACAGTCCCCAAAACATTATTAGTGTGGCTAACTGCTTTTTATTCATTTTTATCATCTCAATAAAAAATAGGGATATTAAATATCAACGGCGGTAATCAGCTTCATTTGTTTTAAAACCACCCAAATCGTCAATTGTGATAAATTCTATTTTTGATGCTGTGGATGCTACTGCGGTGTGGTGGCATTATTTGTCACACCGAGCGAGGTCTCAGAGTTCTCAACCGGGTAGAACAGCCGAGTACTGTGGATAAAAACACCCACCTGCGCTGAACTGAGAACCAGTAATTCAAGCATAATAGGGAAAGATGCCGCCATAAAGCTATTCATACCACATCTCAAACTCTGCCGTAGAGCTCGCAGTACCGACTTCTACATCTCCAACGTCGCGTGTGCGGATATAGCGCGCTTTCATAGGAATTGTGTAGCTACCACCGCTAGTGCTATAGCCTGTGAGAGCAGTTTTAGTGTTAAAGGGCACGTTGTTGCCATTTTCGTACAATACTTGAATGCCAAGCCCTTTGGCTGTGGAACTGCTATCCAGAGTAAGGTATTGGTTATTCCCGGTACCGACTATATTCACCCCTGGTGCAGGCTTAAATAAGTAACTCACTGTAGCAATGCCGGTCCCACAGTTATTAATTTTAAAATCAAAAGACTTGGTTGGACTGGTAGCGCTGCGTATAAATATACCTCTATCGATAGTGCCAAGATTGACATCGATATTCGGGGTTTCACAGGCGGCTGCTGTAACATCGGCAGTTCCACTCCAGTTCAATATGTTATATCGGGCCGCGCCGACAGTACTAGCACTCGCTGTCGTATTTGCCCAGGCTTCAACGATAATATTACTCGGAAATGAAACCGTACCCGTTTCAACAGGGCCAATGATGTAGTACTGCATTTTTATGCCAGTAAGCCAGGCTGTCCCACCATAACCGCTGCCAGTAGAGACGTTGTACCATTTTTGAAGATCATTGCTTACTACGAGAGTCCCTTGAAAATCATCCCATACTTTGATGCCGATTCCGGGCACATTCGTTTTGTAAACCCCGGGAGTATTTGAAGGCTCTAATAACGTACCAAATTTCAGATAGGTGTTTGTTGCTCCTCCTGTACATGTTATGACCACGCCAGGCCCATTACTGATAGACATTACGGTACCTATCGGGCCGAGCGCTTTATTGCGTGCAACGGTGATGGTTTGTTTCGGGCTCGTTATCGTGTAGTTAGAAGTTGAACTACTACAACCCGCCCAGCTCAATGAACTTAATGAAAACATCACAAAAAAAATCATAAGTGTGGCTAACTGCTTTTTATTCATTTTTATTATCTCAATAAAAACCGCAGGCATAGGAAATATCAACGCCGGTAATCAGCTTCATTTGTTTTAAAACCACCTAAATCGTCAATTGTGATAAACACTATTTTTGATGCCGCAGACGCTACAGGTTTATTAACAGGAAAAAGCTTTTTCCCTTTAGCCGGGCACATACCGTTATTGTTAACCTCAGCATTTTCAGCTTCATTTTTGAACCTGACATTGCTGATGGAGACGTTATATGCAGAGGGGTTTATACATTCGAGGTTAAAGCCGCTTCCATTCTGGATTAAACGCCAGGTCAGGGTGGCGGGCGCTCCGTCCGGTGAGCCAGTTAACCCCTTCGGGCGGAAAAAAATCTTTAAGCGGGAGCGCACGGAAAATTTCAAATAACTGTCTATCGTGTCTTTATTTACATTTGGTTTTGGCTGTATTTCTAATATGTTAAGCCAGAATACCGATTCGCGATCTTTTGGGACGTTACCGCCGGTGAAGACAATTCGCAGCGACTGCCCCTGGCCGGGATTTATGCGAAAAATGGGGGGGGTGACCACAAAAGGGACTGACACCGTTTCTGGGGAGGCATTGGAATCGCCGTCATCAATCCAGGACTGGATTAAACGGGGTGTGGTGGCATTATTTGTCATGCCGAGTGTGACTTCAGGAGAGTCTGCCGGGTAGATAACCCGCGTACTGTTGATCAGAATGCCAGCATGAGCAGAACTGATAAACAGTAATAAAAAAAACGAGCCAATAGAATAAATATTCATAACTTTCTTCCCGGAAATTCATCCATAGCCAACCATCCTATGAAGGATAATTTAAGCGGTCAACAATTCAACCCGTGATAGAGAGTGTTTGACTGTATTTGAGGTATAATCTTAATTATTAGTTGGTTGAATGTATTTTATTTATTTGATTTATATTTTGTATTCACTAATAAAACTCTGTAATTCCACCAAGGGCTTAGCGCCATCAATTGCATTTGCACATAATAAATTTGCACGCGCGCAGGCGTGAGCTAATTTCAGGCTATCGACCAACGACCATTTTTCATGGCAGCCATATAATATTCCTGCACAGAAAGCATCACCCGCACCGACGCTGCCGATAATTTCCGTTTGAGTTAATCTGAATGACGGCACCCACACGCCTTCCATGCCTGGTTCAACACCCCAGGCACCTTCCGGACAGTGGATTACCACTCGTTGCCGAACGCCCGAATCCAGCAGCAAAGCCGCTGCCTGGGCGATATTTTCGATATGCGGATCGCCATTCGTACGGCGGATTTCCAACCCGCTAAATTCACCGGCTTCGAGTTCATTGATCACCAGGTAATCCAGCCAACGCAGGGCAGGGAGCACCATAGGGCGATAGCGAGGGTCGCCCTGGCGGGAGACTAAATCAAGTGAGGTTTCATATCCCTGTTGCGCCATCTGCGCCAGCAAACGTGCGCTGCGCGTGCCGTATTCTGCATCCTCCATATCAAGGCTATCGAGCAGCAATAAATAACCGAGATGGAAGATTTTGAATGACGACTCAAGGCGGTCAAAGGCGGGTAAGTCGAGCAGGCGATTAGCACCTGGCGAGTGGAAAAACGTGCGCTGCCCGCTCGGGTCGGTCATCACCTGAGACATTGATGTAGGCGCAAAAGTGGTGCGGTGCACGTGCTGGCGATTGACATGATACTGATCGAGCATCGCCATAATGTAATCGCCGTCGTGGTCGTCACCCACCAGGCCTACTGCCTGAAGCGGTAGTCCGACATGCATTTTGGCTAAAGTCAGCAATACGTTTAACGGCGCACCGCCGGTCGATCGTTCACTGTGAACGATTTCGGCAAGCCAACCACGCTGTGGCCACTGCACAATTTGATGCACATGGTCGACCAACATATTTCCGGCGGCAATAATCCCGCTGCGCTCTGTCATAACCTTTCCTTAAGAGCCTAACCCATTAGGCTATCTTATTTGTTCGTTTGGTCCTGGGCTGTGCTCAAAATCCTCACGTACTACGTGTACGCTGCGGTTTTTCCGCGCAGTCCGAGCCCAAACGATCTGCAACAATTACGCCTACTGGGATAGGCTCACGCCTTGTCCGAACTGCCAAAAATCCGCATCTGTTGTGCGACGACATCCGTAATCGCCTCTTCAATGCCCAGCAATAACTCGGCGAATTCGTCATAAATGGCGTGGCGTTGATTCATGCGCTGCTCAATGGCACCCAACGCGGCCTGTGACATGCCGGTGTAGAAATTGATTTTGTGAATGCCAAGCGTGATCGCTTTTCTGAAATCTTCGTCACTAATGCCGGAACCGCCATGTAGCACCAGTGGTATGCCCGTTTGGCTACGAATCGCGGCCAGGCGGTCGAAATCGAGTTTCGGTTCGCCTTTATATTTCCCGTGCGCGTTACCGATGGCGACGGCCAGCGTGTCGATACCGGTTCTGTCGACAAAATCGCGTGCCACTGCCGGGTCGGTAAACTTGTTGCTATCGGCTTCGCCATACAATGCACCGCCTTCATCACCGCCCACGGCCCCCAATTCAGCTTCAACCGAGACACCTACAGCGTGGCACATCTTCACCACTTCGCGGGTCTGGCGAATGTTCTCTTCATATTCAAGTGTAGAACCATCGAACATGACTGAGCTAAAACCGAGGCGTAAAGCGCGAACTACCGCTTCAAAGTGCAGGCCGTGATCGAGATTGAGCACCACCGGAATATCGTGGCGAGCCGCTTCGAATTTGACGGCTTCGACCAGAGAATCCAGCGAGACATACTTAAAATGGACTTCGGCAATATTGATGATAAACGGTGAGTTTTCCTGCCTTGCCGCGGCAAAAAGGGCGCGCAGGAAGTGGCTGTCGAGAACGTTAAAAGCGCCGAGGGCATAGCCGTTTTTACGAGCGTGAGCCAGCCCATCCTTAAGTGATATCAAAGCCATAATAGTTTCCCCTGGTGTTGGAAAATAGGGTTGGAAATTAAAAGTGCTGGCGATATTCGTTGCACAGCAACTGCCGCGCAGGTGCGTCTTCAACGATGGAATTAAAGCGTTCCAGCGGTTTGAGAAAACGATTGTCACGGTCATCGTCATTGACCATCGACACTTCCCCAACCAGCACGTCGCCATACCCTGGCTCACCCCAAAAACTGTGGTAAATACCGGGCAGCAGACAAATGCTCTCGCCGGGTGAGAGACGCAGTTGGCTGCCCGCCGCGTGTGTCTGACAGCAACCATCAATGCTGACCGTGACATCACTCTCTTCGGTCTGTTCGAACTGGTCAGAATTCCACAACTCGACAATTAAATTACCGCCGCCGCGATTGATAATGTCTTCGCGTTTGCGCCAGTGAAAATGCATCGGCGTGAGCTGCCCTTCGCGGACATGCATGATTTTTTCGGCATAACATTTGGCGTACGGTGCGCCATCGGGCGAGCCGTTACGCAGCGTGAATAGCGTCAGCCCTTGAGCCAGAAAATCGTTGCCGCCGAATGCGGTCACATCCCAACCGAGTTTCAAATCAAATACTTCCTGCCAGATTTGTTTATCCACCTGCTGCCATTTCGCCAGCTCAAAAGAGGCGAAAGGGGGTAGATGAACGTCGTGCTGCATAAAGAAATGGCGTGTCTGGGAGAGGATTTGGTTTACTTCGGAGCGTTTCATTTTCCCTCCTTTTACCCGTCATACTTCAAGTTGCAGGGGTGTTGGCTACGCTCACTTACCCCAGTCACTTACTTATGTAAGCTCCTGGGGATAAGCTCGCTTGCCGCCTACCTGCAACTCGAATTATTTAGGGTAAATATGCATTCCATAACCCGAAGGATTATTCACCTACGAGTTTGGAAAATCGGTTATTTCACCGTCCAACCCTTATACGTACCGATATTGTTTTTATCGATCATAGTTACCGGGATCAGCACCGGCTCTTTAGGTGCAGGTTTGCCTTGCAGAATGTCGTAACCAATCTCCACCGCTTTTGCCGCCATCACCTGCGGGTCTTGGGCTGGCGTTGCCACAAACAGCGTATTCCCGCTGCGTTTCAGGGCTTCTTCGGCATCCGGGCTGCCATCCACGCCAACGATAAAGAACTCGTTACGCTGGGCTTGTTTTGCTGCCAGATCGGCACCGATCGCTGTCGGATCGTTTATCGCAAACACGCCGTCGATCTTCGGGTTTGCAGCAAGCAAAGACGTCATCACCTCAAGGCCACCTTCGCGGCTGCCTTTGGCATTCTGGTTAGAAGAAAGGACCTTGATATCCGGATGCTTTTTAAATTCGGTCTGGCAGCCTTCGACACGGTTCTGCACCGCAGAAACTGGAGGTCCGTTGATGATCACCACATTGCCTTTGTTTTTCAGGCGATCCGCAATGTACTTACAGGCCATTTCACCCGCCTGAGTGTTGTTCGAGGTGATCGTTGCATCTGCACCTTCCGCTGCCACGTCAACCGCAACTACCACGATCCCGGCATCTTTCGCACGTTTCACTGCCGGGCCGATCCCTTTAGAGTCCGCCGCGTTCAGAATGATCATGTCCACTTTGGCGGCAATAAAGTTATCGATTTGCGACACCTGCTGGCCGAGATCGTAACCGCTGGAAACCAGCGTCACTTTCACGTTATCACCGGCAAGTTTACGGGCTTCAAGTTCGGCACCTTTGGTAATCTGTACGAAGAACGGGTTGGCGAGGTCGCCCACCGTCACCCCGATGGATTTCAGCTCTTTTGCCTGAACGAAAGGCGCTGCGGCAAGCATGAGAACAGTGGCTATTAGCTTCAAACGCATGGTGTTTTCCTCACATAGGGTAGAGTTTTGTTGTTATGCACTTTGATGGTGACGGGTACGGTATTTGTCGATCAGCACCGCAATGATGATCACCGCACCCTTGATCACCAGTTGCCAGAAATACGAAACGCCCATCAGCGTCATGCCATTGTTGAGCGTGGCGATAATCAGCGCGCCGACCAGCGTGCCGGTAATCGTGCCGATACCGCCGACGAAACTGGTGCCGCCGAGAATCACCGCGGCGATGGCATCCAGCTCATAACCCATCCCAAGGTTGCCGTTGGCGCTGTAGAGTCGCGAAGCACTCATCACGCCACCAAGCCCGGAAAGCAGCCCGCTCATGCCATAGACGAACAGCAACACCAGCCACACTTTGATGCCCGTCAGGCGTGCGGCCTGCATATTGCCGCCGACCGCGTAGATATGAACACCGAGCGTGGTGCGTCGCAGAATGAACCAGCAGACAACAATCACCGCCAGCGCTATCACGACCAGCCACGGAATCGGGCCAAGATACGAATTGCCTATCCATTCAAAATTGATATTGGAGTTAATCACCGTGGTGCCATCGGCCAGCAAATAGGCCGCTCCACGCAGCGCGGTATAAGTGCCGAGCGTGACGATAAACGGCGGTAGCCCGGCCCAGGCGACAAGCATGCCGTTAAACAGCCCAAGCCCGGTACCCATCATCAGCGCAGCAGGGATCGACAGCGATTCCCAACCCGGCATTAGCGAAACCACCATTGCGGTCACCGCCGTGGTGCCCAGAATCGAGCCCACGGAAAGGTCGATCCCACCGGTCAAAATAATGAACGTCATCCCGGCGGCGAGCACGATGTTGATCGATGACTGGCGGGCGATATTCAGCAGGTTAGATTCAGTAAAAAAGTTAGGCGTGATAAACCCAAAAACGGCGACGATCAGGATCAAAATCGGCAAAATCCCGACGGTTTGCATCAAATCACCAAACAGCGCTTTTTTCAGCGAGGCAGATTTGGCGACTTGCCGGGGAGTTGTGTGCGCCAACGGCGTTTCTTTAGGTTGATTAGTTGCCATGTTGAACCACCTTTTTGTGGGCATCTTCAACGCCGGTTGCCAGCGTCATAATGTTCTCTTGCGTGATATCAGCGGCGTGCAACTCCCCGGCAATGCTGCCTTCGCGCATCACATACACCCGGTCGCTCATGCCGACCACTTCGGGCAATTCGCTGGAGATCATCAGGATCGCCACGCCCTGTTTTGCCATCTGGCTCATGATCCGGTAGATCTCACTTTTCGCGCCGACATCCACACCACGGGTTGGCTCATCGAGGATCAAAATGCGTGGCCCGATCGCCACCCAGCGTGAGATCAAAAGTTTTTGCTGGTTGCCGCCGGACAAGCCCCCTGCGCGCACTTGTGCATGCGGCACGCGGATATTGAGCAAGCTGATGGCGTCGTCAGAAATGGTCTGGGCTTTTTTGCGATCCAGCCAGCCGTAGTGCGCGTCGCGCTCAAGTGTTGCCATGGTGATGTTGTCTTGCGCTGCCAGTTCGAGGAACAAGCCTTGCTCTTTGCGGTTCTCGGTCAGGAAACCGATACCGTGGCTAATTGCTTCACGAGGGGAGTGAATCTTCACGGGCTTGCCGTCGATTTCGATCGTGCCGCCGGTGGATTTACGCACGCCAAAAATCAGCTGTGCGAGTTCAGAACGCCCGGCACCGACTAGCCCCGCAAGGCCGACTATCTCGCCGGATTTCACCTGCAGGCTGACTGGCTGCACTTTTGCGCCGTCCGTCAGGTGGTGAACGTTCAGGCGTACGGCACCCTGTGGAATGTCGCGCTCTTTATTGAATAGATCGCTTAGCGGGCGGCCAACCATCATGCGTACCAGCTCGTTGGCATTAAGATGTTCACGCGTCAGGCTGCCGACGTATTGCCCGTCGCGCAGCACGCTCACGCGGTCAGAAAGCTCATACACTTCCGCCATGCGGTGGCTGATATAGATAATCGCCATGCCCTCATCGCGTAGCCGCATAATCAGCTCGAACAGGCGGTGAGTTTCACGTGAAGAGAGCGCGGCAGTGGGTTCATCCATCACTAAAATGCGGCTGTTACGGTGCAGCGCACGAGCGATTTCTACCTGCTGCTGCTCGGCAATGGTCAGGCGCGCAACCAAATCGCTGGCCTTAAACTGTGCGCCGAGGCGGTCAATAACCGTCTGAGCCTGCATCACCATCTCTTTGCGTTTTACTAACCCACCGCGTGACAGCTCGCTGCCAAGGAAGATGTTTTCAGCGACGGTGAGATTCGGGGCCAGTTGCATCTCCTGGTAAATCAGCGTGATGCCCGCGTTGAGTGCGTCTTTTGGCCCCTTGATGCTGTACGGTTCACCGTTAATTAAAATCTCGCCGCTGGTGGCGATATAGGCACCAGCGAGGATTTTCATCAGCGTGCTTTTTCCCGCGCCGTTTTCCCCCATCAAGGCGTGTATTTCGCCAGGAAACACGGTTAAGTTGACACCTTTCAACGCATAAAACTTGCCGAATGACTTGGCAATATTGCGCATCTCCAGAATGGGAACGCTACTCATGGCGCGACTCCTGCGGGTAAGGTTTCGATTGCTGCCAGTTGAGCACGTCTATGTAAATGGAAGATTTCAATTTCCATTCATATTTGTCATGTTGGTGAAGAATTCATATGACTGCTTAACTCATTGAAACAAACCTGAATGGAGCCAAGCCATGCCTGCACCCCGCACGCCCTTTCTCACCAGCGCCCGTGGCCGCCTGCTCTCCTTTAACCTGCTGGTGGTGGCGGTGACGTTGATGGTGTGCGGCGTGGCAATTCTCGGCTTTAATCATGCCAGCCGTTTGCAGGAGCAGGTGCAGGGGCAAACGCTAAGTGATATGTCCGGCAGCATGGAACTGGCGCGAGATACCGCGAATGTGGCGACAGCAGCGGTGCGCCTCACGCAGGTGGTTGGCGCGCTGGAATACCAAAGCGAAGCGCAGCGTTTGCAGCAAACACAGCAGGCACTCCAGAACTCGCTTAACCACCTGGCGCATGCACCACTCGCCAGCCGGGAACCGGAATTGGTGAAGCGCATTACCGAGCGCAGCAATGAACTGGAAAGCAGCGTCACACGGATGTTGGAGTTGGGTCATCGCCGCCATCTGGAGCGCAACGCGCTGCTTAGTGCGCTCTATCAAAACCAAAGTTACTTGCATCATATTCAGGATATTAATGCTCGTGACGGGCGGGCGACTCCGGAAGCGCGGTTGTTAACCGAAATGGATCGCTTGATCCTTATTGCCATTCAAACGCCTTCCCCAAAAGCCACGGTTGTGCAGCTTACCGAAGTCATGGCGCAACTCCCGGTACATGATGACTCGCCCTTAGTCGATGGAATATTGCAGGAGTTCGCGACTCATTTGCAGCAATTGTTGCCACTTTCCCAGCAGCTTGAAAACAGCGATTTAGGGATTTCCTGGTACATGTACCACATTAAAGCGCTGGTGGCGTTTTTGAACCGGGACATTAACCAGTACGTGCAAAAAGTGGCGCAAGAGTCCGTTAGCCGCACCAATCAAAGCCATAAAGAGCTGCAATCGATGATTGCCTTTATCGGCCTGTTTGCCTTGCTGGCGATAGTGATTACCGGATTTGCGGGTTGGTATATTTACCGCAATCTTGGCTCGAATTTGACGGCAATTTCCCATGCGATGACGCGCCTGGCGCGGGGTGAGCGCGATGTTAGCGTGCCAGCCTTACAGCGGCGCGATGAGTTGGGCGAACTGGCGCGAGCGTTTAACGTTTTTGCGAGAAACACCGCATCGCTGGAACACACATCGAAATTACTGAAAGAAAAAAGTACTCAACTGGAAACCACCTTCCACGCGATGCGCGATGGTTTTGCATTGTTTGATAACGACGGAATTCTGGTGGTGTGGAACCCGCAATACCCTTTGTTGCTGGGGTTGGCACCGGAACGCCTGCAACGTGGGCAGCATTATATGAGTCTGCTCAAACAGGTCACACCGCTTCAGGAACATATCCTCGAAAACCTTTTACGCCCATTACCCAAACCGCAGGAACTCAGGCTGGCAGATAACCGCACCATTGAGCTGCGTTTTAGCCCGGTGCCGGGGCGCGGCATGGTGAATGTGGTGCTTGAGCGCAGTGAGCGTAAAGCGCTGGAAGAAGCGCTGGTTCACAGCCAAAAAATGAAAGCGGTGGGGCAGTTAACCGGCGGCCTCGCGCATGATTTCAATAACCTGCTGGCGGTGATTATTGGCAGTCTCGAGCTAACATCTTCCGATTCACCGGATGCCATACGTATTCAACGCGCCTTAAAAGCCGCCGAACGCGGGGCGCAACTGACTCAACGTTTACTGGCGTTTTCCCGCAAACAATCGCTGCACCCGCATGCGGTGTCGATGAAAAACCTGCTGGAAAACCTCGACCCGCTGATTCGCCATTCTTTGCCCGCGGTACTCACTCTTGAAATAGAAGCGCAGCACCCGGCGTGGCCGGCATGGATTGACGTTAACCAGCTGGAGAACGCGATTATTAACCTGGTGATGAATGCCCGCGATGCGATGGAAGGACAAAGCGGCACTATCAAAATCCGCACCTGGAATCAGCGCGTGGTGCGCTCGAGCGGGCGTAAGCAGGATATGGTAGCGCTGGAAGTTATCGACAGTGGTCATGGCATGTCGGCGGAAGTAAAAGCTCAAGTATTTGAACCGTTCTTCACCACCAAGCAGACGGGTAGCGGCAGTGGGTTGGGTTTATCAATGGTGTATGGTTTTGTGCGCCAGTCCGGCGGGCGAGTGCAAATTGAAAGTGCGCCGGGGCAGGGAACGTTGGTGCGTTTACAATTGCCGCGCGCACCAGCACAGGCGGTGAGTGAAACGTTACCCGAACCGCTGGCAGTGAACTCTGATGAAGACCAACTGGTTCTGGTGCTGGAAGATGAACACGATGTGCGCCAGACGTTGTGCGAGCAGTTGCATCAGCTGGGGTATTTGACGTTAGAAACCAGTGATAGCCAGCAGGCAATACAATTGCTGAAAGATGTGCCGGACATTCAGATTTTAATCAGTGATTTAATGCTGCCAGGGCCAATGAGTGGCGCTGATGTGGTACAGCATGCCCAGCAACATTATCCACACGTCACATGCCTATTAATCAGTGGACAGGATTTGCGCCGCAGCGGGCAGCAATTGCCGCAAGTCGAACTGTTGCGTAAACCGTTTAATCAGCAAAAACTGGCCCAGGCTTTACGGCGAGCACGGCATCAATAAAATTTTGTGTCAGGTTTGCAAATCAATGAAAAGGTCATCGTCAAACAATTGACTCCGGGTCCTGAAACAGACATTAATAGAAAGACCCCTTCCAGTATCCCAGGAGGAAGTGGGTGGGTTTAGGAATGCAACTTAGCCGCCTCATCAATTGATATGCACCTCATTGATCATCCTGTAGCAAGGACTTAGCCCCTCTGCAAAGAGGGGCTGACTTTGACCACCAGACTTTACCCATCTTTCCCCATGCCCGTCTGCTGAATCAGCATCAATGACACGCTATTAAACCAGCGATGCGCGAGACTCTGGCGTTTACTCTCAACAGAAATATCCGCGAGATTTTCCCGGTTAACCGCCGCCGCTTTCCCGTCACCTTCAATGGATACTCGATACCAAACGCCTTGTGGACGCAAATCTTTTGCCTGCGCGGTTGGGTTTAATTGCACCGGGCCGCCGTGATCTTTAGCCAGCAACAAAGATGGCAGGCGAGTGACGACATTGTGGTCGATAGAGACCACGCGCCCGATAAGCGGCTGCCACTCATCATTTTGATAAATTTTTGCCTGAGCCCCTACGCGTAAGCGCCCCAAATCTTCTTCACCTACCAGCGCTTTTACCCGCCAGCGATCGGCATTCACTAGCGTGGCAATGTGTGTGGTAGGGGAAACCCAGCTACCGGGTTGCAGCGAAATATCGCTATCTTCAATACGGCCACTGGAGGCTGCAACCAGTCTCAGACGCAGCAATTCATTATTGCCAGCACTTTGCTGGAGCGAGTACTGGCGCGCCATTTGCTCTGCCAGAACCTGTTTTGCCGGACCATCTTTATCAAGCCCTAACGCACCGCGCGCGCTGAACTCCCATGCACGGCGCATCTCCTCAGCTTTTCGCTGGGAGGTTTCTGGCAGTGGTGCAATTAGCTCGAACAGCGGCTGCCCGGCTTTCACTTCCTGCCCATCGGTGACAAGAATCTTCTCAAGGCGCGCACCGTACGGTGTATAAATCGGCTGTACAAAACCGGCTTCAATCACCCCAGGCAGATTCACTTTATTCGACCACGGCACAAAAATAACCAGCAACGCGGCGATAGCAATCAGCAGCAATCTTCGTCGCTGGAAAGGCTGGCTTTCAGCACGCCGCGCCCAACAGTGTTTGATTTCTCGGATCATCGGTTGCACCACAAAAGTCACAATCTCTATCAAAAACAGAATCACACCCAACGCCTTAAAAAAGGCGTGATAGATAACGACCGCAATACCGATAAACAGCAGCAGGCGATAAATCCAGGTGGCGAAGGCAAATACCGTCAGAAAGCGGGCAAAGGCCGGGGTGACGTTGTCGGGTTTTGGATCGTTGATACCAAATAGATGCCAGCGCATTGCACGC
Organism: Buttiauxella cochleicola; assembly: GCF_021283185.1. NCBI lineage: Bacteria > Pseudomonadati > Pseudomonadota > Gammaproteobacteria > Enterobacterales > Enterobacteriaceae > Buttiauxella > Buttiauxella cochleicola. The sequence goes on along the minus strand of NZ_JAJSOS010000013.1, from coordinate 49,457 downwards.
TTTGCCCAGTTTCCAGCACGTTCATGCAGCCCTGGAAAATCCAGCATGTCGCTCAGAATGTAATAACCGTCAAAACGCATAAACGGGCTGGCGTTAACCACGACAGTCATAATCCAGGCGGTGGTCGCGAGGAAAAATAACGCGTTTTTGACGCTGCCTTCAGGTGCAAATGACCACAGCAAAGTGGCCCATGCAGCCAGAATTAATTCTGAGGCAATTCCGGCGACGGCAATTTTTAAACGGTCGCGCGAACGGATGAGCTTCCAGCTTTCGCCAGTGTCGGTGTAGGCCATAGGTAACATCACCAGCAGCGCAACCCCCATGTGGCCAACCCGCACACCGTGCTTAGTGGCGGTGAGTGCGTGGCCCATTTCATGCCAGCATTTGGAAAACACCAGAGCGATAGCGAAGGCCACCGCGCCATGCCAGTTCACCGAGTTATGCAAGGTCGCAACCACGGTGTCCCACTGGCGAGCGGCGAGCACAATGCCGGTAATCGCGACAAACAGCGTTAACCACAGGAAGGTTTTGCTAAACAGCGGCTTTAACCACGGCAGCGCTTTACGCAGGGCTTTTTCCGGGTGAACCAGCGGAATGCGGATAAACAAATAGCTATGTAACAACCACTTCCAGGCAGAGGATGCCGGGCGATAGCGGGCGCTACGTAGCAACTGTTGTTGTTGTAAAAACAGCACAAAAGCTTTGATATCTTCTTCATCGACATTCAGCGTAGTTTGCTGATTAATCGCCTGCGCTATTTTCCCGGCATCCGCCAGTTGCCAGCGCTTGAGAATTTCGATTTCCAGCCAGCCAAGGCGAAAAAACAGATTACGCACGGGATCAGCCAGATGCCACGCCGGAGAACCGTCGCGGTTGGTACCAGCGCTGTTAAGTCGCAGTTCATCACGTAGCGCAGGCCAGGCTGGAGCCGTTGCAGCACCGGGTATCACCATCCGCTCCCGGCACGTAACGTGGCAATAGGGCGACGTAGTAACAAGTAACCGAGCATTGCCCAATCACCCGTTACGCGAGCCGTTCCCTGCAAGCCAATACGCGCAACAGCAGGTTTACCTTCCAGCGTGCCGCGCAGCATATAACTGGCAACACCGTTTGGTGCTTCCACCGTTTGATAACCCGCGTATCCCAGTTTTGCGTCCAGTGAATCAAGAGGGGCGACTTTCAAAAAGATTTTCATCGGTGCGCCATGCTTCAGGTTAGTGGACTCACTTACCGGGGCCCAGGCGCGAACGCCGAGATTATCTGGGTCTGCCAGCAAGCCAATTCGCTCACCGGTTTGCACCGGGCGACCAGCCCAGTCGTCCGGGTCAGAATAGACAAATACGCCGTTATCAGGAGCACGAATGGTCAGCTTTTCGAGGTCGCGGGTTATCGATTCAACTTCAACTTTTTTCTCGCGCCATTTGCCTTCGGCCATTGCCAGTTCTGACTTGGCCTGTTGGTCTTCAATCGCCTGTTGTGAAGCCTGATGCAGCGTGGTTTCAGTGGTTTCCAACTCCGCCTGTGCCACCGCCAGGCGGTTATGCAACGTGGTGTCATCGAGCGTTGCCAGCACCTGGCCTTTCACCACCTCGCTGTTTGGTAGCACGACCATGCGTTTAATCACACCGGAATCAGGGGCGGCAATTACTTCACTGTGTAGCGAGATAATTTCGGCAGGCACCAGTGTGTATTCACGCACCGGAATACATAGCACCAGTAACACCGCCAGCACGATATAACCGAGACGACGCCCGGTATTGCGCTGCCAGAATTGCCTGAAACGCGATGGTTGTGCCGTTAAAGCCCACCATGCATAACCGTACAACCCGCTGAGTTGCAGCAGGGTAAATTCCGGGGATGTTGGTGCGAGCGTTGTTGGCCACGGGTCGTCACGGCCCAAAAACCATAGCGCGTGAATCTCTCCGTCGGCACCGGTTAATGGCAGCACCCAGACATTTGCAGGCAACCATTCATCCCACTGCGGGGCGAGGGTTTCGCTGAGTTGCGCGGGTGAAAGTGCCAGCACGCGAGCTTCGGGCGGTAGTGCCCGGCAATGTGGCGCAATCTCTTTTGCTACGTCAGAAAGCCATAAGGCATACGGGGTATTATTGTCGGTATCACTAAGCCCTGAATGAGCGACCAGTTTTGCGCGGTTGGATGAGGTTAGAGACAACAGCGCCGCCTGGCGGTAATCCACCAGTTGGCGTGTTTCGTTACATATAGCGAAGCCTAACTCGGCGGAGTTGCTTATCGCTTCTACCCGGGCTGCTAGCTGGTAGAAGGCTGTACTGGACATCACGAATTTGCAGCTCCGCTTTTCAGGCAACGGTTTTCATCAGGTGGGCAGATAGCAACGGCTTGCCCGCTCATACCTGGCAACACGTCATCGGTTTTTTCCGGGAAGCGAGTTTCAATTTCGATAGTCTGGCTGACCGCATCGACTTTGCCGCTGATATTCGTCACGGTGAGCGGGTATTGCTTGCCGGTTTCACCCACGGAGGCATTAAGCTGCGAACCAATTTTCAACCATGCGACCCAGTTTGAAGGCACGTTTAAACGCGCGCGCAACGTGCCGCTGCCGACCAGGTCAATCACAGGCGCACCAGCACCAATTCCCTGGCCTTCTTTGACGTAGATTTTGGCTACACGACCATTGAACGGTGCCACAAAGCGACACTGCGCCAGTTGGGCGTCAAAAATGCCGACCTGACCTTTAGTGCGGTTGACTTCAGAGGCGGCCAGACCCACTTCAAGTGCAGCAGCTGATTGTAATCCCTGCAGTTTTGCTTTGGCTTCATAGCGCAGTTGAGCGGCGTGAAACTCCGCTTCGGCGGCGTTTTTACGCGCCACTAAATCGCTACAATCCATGCTCGCCAGCACTTTGCCTTGGGTAACGGGGTCGCCCAGTTGCACATTGATTTTCGCCATGCGCCCAGGCACCACGCTTGAAAGCGGGCTTTCGCGGTTGGCAAGTACCAGGAAGCGCACCGTGGTACTGCCTTGCGCGGCGGGTGTTTTTACCTCAGCAGGAGCCGCAAAAACAGGATTGGCGGCAAAGGCTGGCACAGAAAAACAGGCTAGCGAGAGTAGTAGAGCAGATGTGCTCTTTTTATTGTTATTCATACACAGCCTCATGGCGTCGCAGTCAGAACAGGGGTTGCCCCTGCAAGTCTTTGTAAATCAGTAGTAATAGATAATGTAGCTGCTTCGGCAAGCGCGCTGATGGAGCGTGTACTGGTTTCATTTGGCAGATAGCTTGTGTACTGGCGAGTCAGCACTTCAGCGCCGTCTGCATCTATCACCCGCATAGTCCACACACCTTTACGTGTGCCGTTGCTGGCACCAATGTTGAAGCCCATTTGTAGCGTGAGGCTTTTCGGTGACGGCTCAAGTGACAGGTGGTTGGCTTCAATCACCCGGCCAACGGATTGCGAAACGGTGGCACGTGAAACGCCAGATGGCAGGCGCGTGATCTGCACAGATATCGGGTGTTTTTCCACGACAATACCGGCAGTACGAGCAAATACGCTGCTCTCTTGTTGGCGCAAACTGGTGGCAATTTGTCGCGATAAGCTGGCAACATCGGTTTGATTAACCTGATCTGGTAGCAAATCGATACCCACAGAGTTCAGCACTCGCCCATAGGCGGCCTGCGCTTCGGCATACGATGAAGCTTCCTGGAAGCGTGAAACTATCGAGCGTGCCTGAGTACGCAATGTTTCCAGGTCACTGGTCAGTGAGTTATCAGAACCTGCGCGAGAAATACTCGCCAGACGCTGGTCGACTTGCGCCGATTGTTCGGCAATCTGGAAGTCATAAGAGGCGAGCTTGTAGCGTTCGGTAGCGACACGAACTTGCGTCAGAACCGCCATGCTCAGAGCCATACGGCGTGCATCATCGGTTTGTGCGCGAGCATCGTTGGCGGTACTGATTGCCGGGATACTCAGCAGCTTAAACAGATTCATCGAGACACCGACGCCGCCTTCAATCCAGTTGTTGTTGTAGAGATATTGGTTGGAGTCGTAATTCAACCCAGCGAACAGATTCAGGCTCGGGAATAACGAGGCGATTTGGCGCTTGGTTTCATAGCTGTCGATACGGGTTTTGTAATCTTCCTCACGCAGTTCCGGGCGACGCTCCAGTGCCATTTGCTCAAGCTTATCGATGTTGGTCGGAGGCGGTGCCAGCGGTGTTGGTGTGTCTTGCAACACTAGCGGTGTTCCCGGCGGCAGGTTGATAAGCGCGGTCAGCTCGCTTTTTGCCAATTCCATTTGCTGACGTTTTTGGTTCAGCAAGGTCATGGCATCGAGCAGGGCGCGTTGATATTCCAGCCCTTCAATTGGTGGCAAGATCCCTGCCTGTTCTGCTTCACGAGTTTTATCCAGCGCCTGGGCAATTTGCTCGGCCAACGGTTGGGTTTCGTCGAGCAAACGTTGTGCGCCTAATGCACGCCAGTAAGCATCACGCACTTCCTGGACAATGTTTTGCAGCACTTTACGGCGGCGTTCTTCCGCAATATTGACTTCATCGGCCTGTTGTTTGGCGCGGTAATAACTCATACCGAAATCGAGAAGATCCCAGGAGAATGTCGCGCTGGAAAGATAGTGTTCGCGCTCTTCTGATGTAGAAGGGCGCAAGCTGACGAGCCCGTCATCGATACCGATACTGGTGCCGCCCGAATCGTTATCACGCCAGCGATAGCCAGCATCTGCCATCAGCTTTGGCAGCATGTCTTGTTGCGAGACATCCAACAAACTGCGCGACAACGCGGTTTCCATCATTTTCAGACGGTAGTCGAGGTTATATTTCAACGCTCGCGCCATGGCATCGGACAACGTCATCGGGCCGCTTAGGGATTCTTGCCCACGGTACATTTCTGCCCGGTCACGATTCACTCGCGCGGTTATCTCATCCTGAGTTAACGGTTCCGGTTTAATGGTGCCACAGCCAGCCAAAATCAGTACCGCAATCAATCCAGCAACAGGTTTGATTAACGGCACGCCACGTTTTTTATATTGCGCCACAACATATGCGTTCATTATTTTTTCCATCTTAAACAGGCAGTTACCGGCGAGTGATTGTCGGGACTGTAATGTGCTTTCCAGACGCCAAAGTTTGTTTTTCCAGGGCAGCAAGCTGCATGGATAAAGGTTGTGCTCCCGATGCGATAACGGTCGGTTGTTCAACCTGCGTCGCTTCCTGCGTGACCGACGTTTGAGCAAATGAGCTACGCTCATCGGCTTGTCCAATACCAAACGGGCCAAATGAGTTCCCAAGCGAATTTTGCCCAAGGGCGTTATTTTCTAAGCCAGGTAAAGTGCGCTGCTCACGCGTGTCGCTGTACCAGCGGGAGAACAGAACTGCCTGCTGCATAACGGGCGCATTCGCATGCTCTATCCCATAACCATAGGCTGCAAACTGGCTGTTAAGCCGGGTTTGCAGACCAACTGCATCACTTTGTAAATCATAGACGAGCGGCAGAATAAACAAGCCCGGTTCGTAACTTTGGCTGTAGGCGGGCAGTGTTTCTTCTTCCTCACGGCCAAAAATCTGGTCGCCATTACGCTCGTCGACGTTTGGCATCGCCGTGACGCCGTGAATCAAAATGGTGAGACGTGCTTCGCTGACACCGCCATCGCTGTCGGTGATGGTGTAAACAAACACCTCAGTGAGTGTTGCGTTCGCTTCAAGTGCCGCCACACGAGGGTCGCTACTGTTCACTTCATAGCGCCAGTTGCCCTGGCTATCGAGGGTGAGCGTGCCGTACTGGCCGCCGCTCGAGCCGCCAATCGTGCCTGTATTACCTGTGTTTTCTGATACGACACCCGTGACAGGGCCATTGCTCGCCGCGCCATCTGCACCTATGCGGTCATCGTTAAACAGGTTACCGCTGGCCGAATTCTGGTTCTGGTCTTGTAAGATTTCCGCGCTGTCATCGGTGGCGCTCGGGTTGTCGTTGAAGACGGTAATGCGTAGTTGCCCGATGGTGGTGCCGTTCACCTGGACTGCGTAGTCGTTGTGTGTACTGACAAGCCCCGGTTGCGACACCGCTTCACGCAAGGTGAAGTTGTAATCGAGCCGCGCAACACCGTCTGCACTGCTGTAGTAAGCCAGTAGCTTGATGGTGCCCGTCACGGTTTCGATAGTAATTGGCGACAGAGGGTTCAGGCGCAAAAGCTGTTCTGCGGTGATGACGCGCCCCTGGAAGGTCAGCGTTTGCAGCTTGTCGAGCGACAGAATATCTAGCGTACCGTTAACCTCCTGAGCACCAGGATCAAGCGGCGTCAGGCCATCTTCATGCACCGAAATTTCCACCGACGGTGCAACCAGAATGCGCAACCTACCATTGGTTTCGCCGCCTTCGTTGCCATCGCTCACTGTGTAGGTCACCGGAGGCACGAAGCCGCGCCAGCTGGCAAGTGGAGTAAAGCGATAGCTACCATCTCGCAAAACCGTCAGGCTACCAACGCCCGCCAGCACGGCCGTTTCGCCCGCGCTGTAACTGTTGCCGCCCACCTGGAAACCAGAAAGATAAATTGGGTCGCCGTTCGGGTCGCGATCGTTGGTTAACACATTGCCAGAGACAGGCTCACCTTGTGGAGTGATAACCCCTTCCGGGTTAACCACTGGCGCGTCGTTGGTGACAAAAACAGTCACGGTTGAGGTTTCTGTGACTCCGCCGCTGGTCACGGTGTAGGTGTAGGTATCCGTGCCGACAAAACCGCTGCGTGGGGTGTAGATAATCTGGCCATTTTGCAACGTGGCAGTGCCATTTGTCCCGTTGGTGACCGCGGTGATAGTGGCATCCGGATTGCTGAAGCTATCGTTAGCCAGCACATCGGTCGTTACCGAATTACCCGCATGGGTGGTGGCGCTATCGGCGTTAATATCGACCACTGGCGAAACAATAATATTCAGCGTGCTGGTGGCGTTCCCGCCGATCAGCGCATCGTTAACCGCGTAGGTGATAGTCGGCACTCTGCCGTTCCAGTCTGCGACCGGGGTCAGCGTGTAGCTGCCATCGGCGCGCAACGTGAACTCACCCACGCCTGCGATAATCACCGGATACCCTGCCGGAGCGGTCTGCCCATCGACATTGAATTGCGTGATGGTCAGCGGATCACCGTCAGGATCGGAATCGTTCAGCAGTACATTACCGGTGACGACATTATCTTCCGGGGTGACATTAATATCTGGCCGTGTAATCGGCAGGGTGTTTTCCACGGTGACGCTGACCGTGGCGGTTTCCTGAATGCCACCGCTCAGCACCGTGTAGGTGTAGCTGTCTGTTCCGACATAACCCACGTTTGGCTTGTAGGTGATTTTGCCGTTTTCGATAGTCACCGTACCGTGGCTGCCTTGAGTCACGGTCTGGATAATTTTATCGCCGTTGGTGAAGGTGTCGTTGGCGAACACATCGGTAGTCACCGAGCTGTTGCCGTGGACGGAGACTTTATCGTTAAAGGCGTCTTGTACTGGGGTAATGGTAATGCTTAACAAGGCGCTGGAAACCCCGCCAGTATTGCCGTCGCTGATTTGGTAAGTCACCACCGGTAAGGTGCCGTTCCAGTCTGCAACCGGCACGAAATTCCAGCGGCCATCGGCCTGCATGGTCAATACACCCATCCCGGTGAGAGTGAGCGCAGTGCCTGGTGTATACAGTGTGCCGTTGACGGTAAATCCGGTCACGGTGAGGGCATTTTTATCTGCATCATCCGCATCGGTGTCGTTGGCCAGCACATTGCCGAAGGCGGTGCTGTCTTCAGGCGTGGTGCTGGTGTCCGGGTTCGCCACAGGTGGCGTGTTGGTCATATCCACGACTACGGTAGCTGTTTCGTTTATGCCACCGCTTGTCACCGTATAGGTAAAGCTGTCGCGGCCAACATAACCGGCCACAGGGGTGTAAACCACCTTGCCGTTAACGATGGTGGTGGTGCCAAATGCGCCGTTGCTGGTGGCCGTAATCTGTTTGCCGCCATTTTCGAAATTATCGTTAGCCAGAACGTCGATGGTGACGGGCACGCCAGCATGGGTGGAGCTTGAATCGTCAACAATGTCCGCGACTTCGGTCAACACAAGGGTCAGCGTGCTGCTGGAGGTGCCGCCGATATGACCGTCGCTGATGTTGTAGGTCACCACGGGTACTGCCCCGTTCCAGTCAGCCACCGGTACAAATTTATAGCTGCCGTCAGCATTGAGTGTAAGCGTGCCGATTCCGGTAATGGTGACGGTTTCGCCAGCCAGATGCGGCACCGTTTCACCCGGTAAGGTAAAGCTTGTGACGCTAAGCGTGTCGGTGGCGTTACTGTCGGTATCGTTACTTAACACGTTCCCGACAAGCGTAGTGTCTTCCACATTGGTCTGCGCGTCGGGTGCCGCTACTGGCACGGTGTTCGTTACCGTCACGTTTACGGTAGCGATCTCCGTTCTGCCGCCGCTGGTGACGGTGTAGGTGTAGGAATCTGTTCCGACATAATCAGGCTGTGGCGTGTAGGTCACAATGCCATTGCTGCCGATGGTGACGGTGCCGTGGGTTCCCTGAGTGACCTCAGTAATAACTTTATCGCTATTCTCGAAACTGTCGTTAGTGAGCAGATTGTCCGAAGAAGACGTTCCCGCCTGAAGCGAGATGTTGTCATCAGCGATATCCACGACAGGGTTCACGATAATATTCACCTTGCCGGAAACCTGGGTGTCGCCGTTGTCGTCGGTTACTACGTAGGTTATCTGCGGGACGTTGCCATTCCAGTCAGCGATAGGTGTGAAGGTATAACTGCGATCATAAGAGAGCGTAAAGGTGCCGACACCCGGAATCACGGCGGTGCCAGTTCCGAATCGGTTAATTGCGAACACACCGTTCATGCCATCTACCTGGAACGAGGTCACGCGCACCACGTCGGAGTCCGGGTCGGAAACCGTCAGCCTGCCGCTAATCTGCGCGCCATCTTCATCCATAGACAGGTTCATATCAGTGGTGACTGGTGCGGCGTTGGTGACGATGACCGTTACGGTGCTGGTTTCGGTAATGCCGCCGCTGGTAACGGTATACGTAAATGTATCTCTGCCCACAAATCCTGGCGGTGGGGAGTAGCGAATCGTGTTATCAGACAGCACAAACACTTGCCCAAGCGTGGTGTTGTCGCGAATAGCGGTGACGATTTGCGTATCGTTGCTGAAGGTGTCGTTACCCAGCACGTTAATGGCGACAAAGTTATCCGCGTGAGTCGTCGCGGTATCTGGGGCAATATCCACCACTGACCGCACTTGAATCACCAGAGTACTGGTCGCCTGGCCTCCATTGTTGCCATCGCTGATGGTGAAGGAGATCGGTGGCACTATGCCATTCCAGTCTGCCACCGGTTCAAAGCTGTAAGTTCCGTTACTATTGATGGTCAGCGTCCCTTTGCCATCGAGAACAACCGGAGTGCCCGTCGCATACGTCGTGCCGTCAATAGTGAAATCGGTAACCGTAATAGTGTCACCTACGTCGGCATCTCTTGCCGTGGTGAGCAAATTGCCATCCAGCTGTGTGTCTTCGAGTGTGCTGCCTGCCGTGCTGCGTAATGTAGGCACGAAATTATTCATGGTGACGGTAATCGTGGCGGTTTCTTCAATGCCGCCACTGGTCACGGTGTAATTAAATACATCGTTACCGACATAACCGGCGTTCGGCGTGTAGAGCACCGTTTTGCCGTCGGCGCTGATGGTTACCGTGCCGTGCGCAGGCGCAGTGACGCCAGTTATTTTTTTGTCAGGGTTACTAAAGAGGTCATTGATAAACGGATCGATGGTTATCGGTTTGCCCGCATGTGTGGAGACAGAATCGTTGGCGATATCATCGATTGGCCGAACGGTGATATCCAGCGAGCTTTGTGTTGGTGAGCCACCGGTGTTATCGGAAACGTTAAACGTGATGGTCGGGACGATACCGTTCCAGTCTTTAACAGGCGTAAAGGTATAGCTGCCGTTGGCATTGAGAACGAAAGTCCCACTGCCGTCAATCGTCACTGTTGCACCTGCCGGATGGTTCGTAGGCGAGCCTTCAATCTGGAAGTCGACGACATGCAGCGGGTCACCGTCCGGGTCAATAATCAAACGCAAGACATCTCCGCTAACCGGTGTATCTTCGTCTGTCACAGCAAACTGGTTGCTGGCGGTTGGCGGCGTGTTAGTCATAAAGATAAATACGTTTGCAACTTCTTCTATGCCGCCGCTGGTCACGGTGTAGGTGTATTTGTCACTACCAATAAAACCGGGGTTCGGGGTGTAAATCAGCTTATTGTCTTCCCCCAAAGTCACCACACCGTTTTCAGGCTGGGTAAAGCTTGTGACGGTTTTGTCCGGGTTGACGAACGTGTCGTTTGCCATCACATCGGTGGTGATAACGGTACCGGTATGTTCGATTTCGATATTATCGCGGGCGTCATCAACCGAGGCCACATGCACACCCAACTGCCCGGTGGTATTGCCATTGCTATTACCATCGGTAACCACATAGCTTACGACGATATCACCATGCCAGTCTCCGCCAGGCTTGTAGGTGTAAGTTCCGTCGGCATTCATGGTCAGCGTGCCATGGTTATTAGCAAGTGTTGCGGTGTCACCCGCATCGTACGTTATCCCATCAATAGTGAAGGTTTTCACCGTGAGCGCGTCGCCATCGGGATCGCGGTCGTTGGTTAAGACGTTGCCTGTAGCAGTGGTGTCTTCATCAATGGTCTTGATTTCGTTGCCCACAACTGGCGCAAGGTTGGTGACGTTAATAGTCACCTTCGCGGTTTCCTCCACACCACCACTTACGACGGTATAGATATAACTGTCGGTTCCCACAAAACCAGGGTTCGGCGTGTAGGTCAGTACGCCATTAACATACGACAGGGTACCGTTTGTCGGCTGAGTGACTTGCGTAACGACTTTATCCGTATTACCGAATGTATCGTTTAGCAGCAGATCGCTTCCCGGCATCACCAACGGCACGTTGGAGTGGGTGGAGAAGGTGTCATCACGAGCATCAGCTACCGCCGTGATGTTGACCGAAAGCGTGGCGGTATTCGACCAGTGCGAAGTTGGGTCGTTGTCTTTAGCGAAGTCGAAGAAATTCACCCGCCCGTTAGACACACCCGCTAACGCTGTGTCAGTGGTATCTGAGGCGCGTAACTGCAAGCCGCCGGTCACAGGCCCGTTGTAATCTGGCAGGGGAACAAATCGCATCTGCGTGTCGCTTGCCAGTACAAAGGCATTGTTTGCAGTGACATCAGATGGGATTGCAGCCCACGTTGTGCCATTGAAGTATTCCCAGTGGCCTTTGCTTGCATCGGTGGTGTCGCCGTAAATCGCGATATAACCCAGTGGGCCGCTGGCGTTGCCGCCACCTGCAATTGCAGTCTGGTTATCGGTGGCATCACCATAAACCGACTGGAATATATTCCCGATGGTTTGCGCACCGTTGGTATCTTCAGCGATGGAAACTGTTTTATCGCTAAGCGTTGGTCGGTCATTAATGTTGCTGACCATAGTACTAAGCGTGACGAGGGCTTCACTGTAAATTGACGTACCGCCGTGCCCACCAGCGCCACTGATATTGGTCACCGCACCATTGGCCGGAACCGCAGGCGTAGTGGAAACATCGCCATTATTGTTAGTTTCGACCAGGCGCACGCCAAGCGTTGACGGAGTACCAAAATAGTCTGGAGCCGGGACAAAACGCAGCGATGAGTTGGCGGTGAGTACCAGCGCGTTCGCGTCACTGCGGTTACCAACCGCCAGCCAGGTAGTGCCATCAAGAGAATATTGCCATTCGCCTTGTGCGGCATTGGTGGTGTGGTTAGTGATGGCTACGCCATAAAACGAATCGGCGCTACTGCCACCATTTCCACCATTCGCGCTGTTATCAATGGTGTCACGAGAGTCATTAAAGAAACCTGTAAACAGTGAACCTACAGTTTTGCCCCCAACTGAACCGCTGAGCGTATCCTCTTCAAGAGTCGGGATGGTTACCGATGGGGTACCGACAACCACTGGTGCGTCGTTAACCGGATTGACCGTAAAGGTGAATACGCGCGTGGTAATGAGCGCCGATGAAGTGCCGCCCACACCATCCTCGTAAGAAACTTGTCCTGGGTCTTGTTGCGGGTTGGTCGCGCTGCCGGGTAGCGTGTCAGGGCGTGAGCCGGAGTTGCCGCCATCGTTGACCGTGACGGTCACGCCGAAATTCCCGTTCCAGTCAGAGCGGTTTGCACTGCCTGGTGCATCGGGCAGCGTAACTCTCAGACCCGCCAGGTACGTATTTACCTGGGCATAAGAGCCGGTAAAGGTCAGTGTATCGGTACCAGCACCCGTAACAGTGCCGCCGCTGCCGGTTGGTGTAATAAAAACAAAGCCATTGGGCAATTTCACGGTCACCGTCATGGTCTCGCTGCCCGCATCCGAATCACTGATGGTAATCGGCGGTAGCGTGACGGTGGCGCTGTTTTCATTAGTCGTCAGCGCCGGGTTGCCTCCCAGTGTGATTTGCGCCGGGTCGTTGATACTACTCTGGAATACGACGCGGTAAGTTGATGCGACGTTTTGCTCAAGCCCGCCAGGAATCGCCGCGTAAGGGCTGATAACCGTGTTTGGAGGAAGTGTGGTTCCTACACCATTTGCGGCAACGTTATTACCCCCGTTGGCACCGCCAATCAGGTTACCGTTCGCACTACGCACCCGGTCGTCAACAATCACTTCGACGCGGAAATACTGGTCTGCATCATCAAGGATTACACCGCGCATACTGACCTGCAATTGCGCGAGGTAAGCGTTGATTTGCGCGAGGGTTCCGGTAATCACCAACGGTGCGTTTTGCCCGTTGGATGGTGGGTTAACACCATCCTGGCTGGCGTTCTGCACAAACACACCGGTCGTGGTATTGAGCGAAGAAATTGTGATGGCAGAGTTTTGCTGGTCGCGATACTGCGAAACCGACAATGGGTTGCCGTTCGCGTCGGTGATTCGCACCGTGACCTGAACAATATCGTTTTCACCCGCCGCAATGCCGCCTGCGTCGGTGATATCCGGGTCACCAATCACAAAACCGCCCACGCTGTTGCCACCTGGTGCGTTGTTGTCGAGCAAGACGCTGCCCGACGGCGCGGTGATGGTCGGCGGGTCATTCACCGGGATAATGGTTATTGCGATTTGCACATCGGCAGGCGGTACGCCCGAGGTGTCGCCGACGGTCGCCGTTGACGTATCCAGATGCACATTGAGCGTCACATCGCCTGCTGCCGCACCATTTTGGTCGTGGTTAGCATTAGCAGCACTTTGATAAGTGAGCCCATTTACCGAGTCATTAAGCAATGCCTGAATAGCGTTGGCGGTGCCGGTAAGAATGAGTCGGCCAGAGTTATCGCCCTTAATCGTCACACCGTTTATAACCGTGCTGCTGTCATCAGTTAAGCCGCCAATCCCCAGTTGCCCTTGTGGGACGGTTAACGTCACGGTTACCGGTTTGCCAAAGGCCGTGGACTCAACATCAGTAATGACAAAATCACCGCCGATAAACGTCGGTTGATCTTCATAGGTGGATTTATTGGGATTACCGACAACCAGGTGGCCTGGATCGTTGACTTCCGAGGCGAAAATTACCACCTGGTTGGCAGTGATATTGCCGTTTGCTGCCGGAACCCCATCCGCATACCAGTTGTAATTTTGGCTATCGACAATGCCTGGTGATGTGCCAAATGCCGGGTTAGCCGGTTGGTTAACTGGGCCGCCGTTCGCTTGCCCGGTTAGTTGACCATCTGCGGTACGCAAGCGGTCATCGGCAATCACTTGTACCTGGTAGATGGCATTGCGGTCGTTCGGGAACAGCACGGTTAAGCCGCCAAGCGCGCTGTTGATTTGCGCGACGGTGCCTGTCAGAACCAGATAACCGTTCGTTCCACCGGTGATCGTTGCGCCGCTTGCGGCATTAGCGGAAAGCCTGATGCCGTTATATTCGGCCTGAGTGAAAGCGCTGCCATCACTGTGCAGCAAACGCACGGTGGTCTGGAGGATGTTCACCGAGCTGTTCGTGCCAGTAATATCCGGGTCGGCAATAGTAAAACCATTCACCGCATGCGAAAGACCGATATCAATAGGACCGGAAGGTGCGGTGACGGTGGGCTTGTCGTTCGTCGGCGTAATATTAATGGCGAAGTGGTTATTGGCCTGCTCTTTATCACCATCTGAAAGCGTGAAGTTGAAGCCATCGGCGTTCTGACCATTGCCGGTGATTTCATCACCGTTATTCAGATAATAGATTCGACCGTTGTTAATATCAGCCTGCGTGAACGTTGAACCGTTACCCAGGACGCTAAAGTTAACACCATCGGTTGAGTACGCGAGGCGGCCATGAGTTGGCGTTGTGGTGACGGTATATTGCACCTGCTCGGCGGTGCTGTCCGGGTCATAAGCCTGAAGCTGCGAACTATTGATTTGAACATAGCCGCCTTCAACCACGGTCGCCGGGTTGTTAGCCGGAGGCCGGCCTTCAACGCCACCCACAAGGTTTGGCGAATCTGGAGGTACTACGATATCCGGGGTGTCAGGCGTCTGCGGGATTTTTGGGCCATCGTTGACGTTGGTGATGGTAATGCCCACGGTGGCGTTGTTGGCCGACTGCAAACCCCAGCGATCCACTGCATAAGTGGTAAAGCTGGTGCTACGGACTTCAGAACCGTTGCTGACAAAACGCAGACCGCTGGTGCCATCACCTTTCAAAATGCTGGCATCTAGCTGCAATGTGCCGATATCCGCGTTGGTGATGGTGACCCAACTGGTGCCATTATAATATTGCAGCGCACCGCCAGCAGGCAGCGTCAGGAAGCCAAATTTGAGTGCGCCTGCTCCGCTGACATCGTTGTTGTAAGCGTAGTTATTGCTGGTGCCATCAGGTCGCAAAGCCGACCCTTCCCACGATGAGCCACTGTTTACATCATCCGGGTCGCTCAACTGTAGCTGCGAGCTGGTAATAACGGTTGTTTCACCTTCCGCTAAAACGGTGTTTGAAGAACCGGAAATCACCGGGGCATCGTTAATCGGGGTGACGAACACGACCAGCGTCGGGTTCCAGGTCACCGCAACCGGGTTGCCTCGTGAATCTAGTGCCACCTGGCCTGCCGAAACCGAGAAACTGCCGTCGAACATGAAGTTTTCGCCGCCGTCGTGGCGAACGCTGATTAACCCCTTATTCAAATCAGCCTGCGTAAACGTGCCGAACGCGTTGATAACTCGATAACCACCCTGACCATCACTTTTCAGGATAGTCAGGCCAGTTTGCCCGCTGGCGCTGCCGAGGAAGGTGTAAACGATTTGCTCAGGCGTCGCGCCCTGCACGACATAACTCATGCCAGGCGTGTTTTCGGTGATTTTCCCGGTACCGGACAGCGTTAATGTCCCGCCCTCGTTCAGCACGCCATGCGACGGGTTGCCAGGGTTTTGCACATCGGTGCCGATATACCCTGAGTTTGTAGTCTCTGCCGGGACATTTAATATCGGCAGGCCACCAGGGTCAGGGTTGTTGGGGTTATCAGTGGTAGCCAGGTCGATGGTGAATTGCATATGGGTAAGCTGGTCGTTAGCCGTCTCGCCATCCCATATCCCGCCCTGGCGCGTGAACGTTGTACCATCGGGGTTCCAGCGCAATGCAGTGGAGTGGTCGATGACCCGGAAATTAAACACGTCTATCCCGCCGGTACGGGAAGCAATGTATTGCGTATAAACAACCCGACCTTCGGCGACATCTTCCATCGTAAAGGTGTCGCCGCTTTTCATCAGCAGACCATTCAAGGTCAGATAACCGTGTGTTAACCCTCGAGTATCAACGATAAAACTCACGCGATCTGCCGACGAGTCGCTATCGAGTGCTGCCAGCATTTCTGGTTGCAGCACCACGTTATTCGGGCCTGTTGTGACTTGCGCATGCAATGTCGAATCTGGATTGAGGTACGGGTCGTCATCAACCGGTTGAATCGTCAGTGCAATCACTGCATCGCTGCTGGCAGGAATTCCTGTGCCGCCACCCTGGTCAGTAACACGTACGCCAAAATTGTCCTGCGTATTGCCTTCTGCACCGTCGTTTTCATAGGTCAATTGATCACGTTCGGCATAGCTAATCTGCTGATTCAGAACTACTGGCGAACCCTTAAAATAAAGAGTGCCGAACGCTGGCAGTGAAGTAATGGTTAAGGTCAGTACGGCGTCCTGTGTATCGCCACCGCTGCCAGCAACGATATATTGCCCAACATTCCCGGTATTCACCGCGTTTGCAGGCTGGCCTTCAAAGACAATGCCGCCACCGGATATGGTTGGCAGTTGGTTTTCTGGCGCAATCTGAAGGGTGACAGTGACTGTATCGGAAAGGTTAATTGGCGTGGCACCGTCGTTCACTTTGGCAGAAAAACTATCAGCGGTATTTTGCGCAGTACCCGTTGCGGTGTGGACATACACCAGCTTGTTATCGCGCACATCCTGCTGAGTAAATACCGAGCCGACGCCCAGACGCGTGCCATTGAGCGTCAGGTAACCGTATTGCGGTATTGCCGTTACGCTGTAGACAATTTGCGATGCACTTTGCGCACCTATCTGCACATCAGGATCGATAGCCGCTAGCGTGGTTTCCGTAATCACGGTGCCCGTACCACGTTCAGGCACAGTTAAGGTGCTGTCTACAATCGTCACCGGATCGTTGGAAGGGGTTACCGTAATATGTGTGACGAGGCTGTCGTTACCGGACAGGCTTAAGATGTAAAACTGCACATCCGTGGAAGCTGACTGTTTGCCAAGCTCAGTATCACTTGCAGTAAATTTAAGTGAGTTTAACCAGGCTTGCGCATTTGCAACTGAGCCAACGAACTCCAGTGTCTTCCCTGATTGAGCACCATTAACCAAATTGCCTACAGCATCGTTGGTCAACGTCACGCTGATCGCAACATTTTCATCACTGGCATTAATCGTTATGCCACTAAAGCTGCCGGTTTCGGCACCAGGGCGCAGTGAGCTTGGCTCAGAAACCACCATGTCCGGTTTCGTGGTAGTGAGTTCAGGGGCTTGCAGTACGCCATCGTAAGCCAACTCCAGCGAACGTGTTTCGATAACGCCAGTACGGGATTCAAGTGTCCAGTCAGCCGCTTTTGTCGCGCTACCCGTTTCATCATTTGAAGCCGCAATATCCGCATGGGTGTAGTCCGCCATACGGGTAATCAGGATGGTGTCTTTTGCCGTGACGTTACAGCCATACAGCAAGATATCGCCATCTGTGGTGAGTTTTTCGCCAAGGGTTTCTAATTGCTGCTGATATTGAGCAATCGTTTTGTCATTAAGTTTGTCGCTACCGAGTGTTATCTCGTCGCTGGCACCATGGCTGATGATATGAATCGCAGTGATATTTTTATCGTTCTTTAGCGCTTCATTAATCTGCTCAAGCCCGGAGTGCTGAGAGTCCAGCACCAGCACGCGGCTGCCTTCTGGCAATTGGCTGACCAGCGATTGCCAATTCTGGACGTGACTATCGACGACATAAACTTCATGTGGTGCAGTCGCATCTGCAGGAGCCGGTGCCGTTATTGATGCGGGTGCAGGTACCGATGCTGGCGGGACAAAGACCGCTTTGGAGGCGTCAGGTGCGTTTTCGTGGTGCTGGGTATCAAGCGGATTATCCGCATGATGAGCAGCCTCAGTGACGGCTGCGCCATCGAATAACTGCCGTGGTTCCAGGGCGAAACGATGATGGCGTGGACGGGTAGGATTGTCGTTTCTTTGTCTGGACATAGCGCATCACTCTGTTAGCGGCTTCGGTAGCATTAACGGTAATGATACATCTGATTTACATAGTATGAATGTATTAGATCACCTTATTACATAATATTTACGAATGTATCTGAGATTATTCTTAGTGCTCTTTGCGGGTTTTTTGTAGAAGTGTGCGCGGAGGTGCCGAAAAAATAATGGCAGCAGAAATGGCTGAATTATTGCAAGGTAAGGTAATAAATAACCGTTCGGTTATTATTTTCTTTAAATTTTCGTGGCTGAGATGCTTCTTAATCAATGATAGGGTTCGGTCTTTTTTAATCGACTGGCTTAATTGATGAAATGGGGTTGGGTTAAATAACGAACAATTCTTTCGCATTGCTTATGTGGACTATTATAAAAGAAATAGTTGGTTACGAAACTATGTTAACAATTCGAGTTGTTCGGGAAATAAAAAAGCCACCGAAATTCGGTGGCTTTTGAGTTTAGTGGATAGTTTTATCGATTATTTTGCATTGCTGGTTTGAGAACCACAGCTGCTTTATCGATCTTCGCACTGCGTTTTAACGCATACCCGACAGCAAACACCGCTGCGGCACAGGCCAGGAACAACAAGCGGCCCCACATTGGGTTTGGAATCAGCATCATCGCCGACAAGCCAATCGCCATGTAGATAGTCAGGTCGCCCAGCTTGTTACGCTGCATGCGGTCAACGATGTCCTGCGCGTCGTCTTCAACACACTCGGTTTCGACATCTTTAAAGAACGCATTAGTCGCTTCGACGTTTGTATCTGCTTGCGGCTTATAGAACAGCGCGCTCAGGCAGAAGAAGCCACCGGTCAGCACCAGGTGCGCAACGATTGGAATGATTGTTTTCAGTTCGCTAACTTCGCGACCCGTCAGTTTCTCAACGCCGAACCAGGACATTACATACTGTGGCGTGAATACATCAACCACCATCCAGGATACGCCCAGGCCGAAGATTACGGTCGCCCATGGTGCCCAGGAAGGGGTTCTGCGAATCAACATGCCGAAGAACAATGGAACCAGAATCGGTGATTGCAGCAGTGTTGCTACTTGCATCATCAGGTCGAACAGGCTGAGGTGCTTGAGAGAGTTAAAGAACTGCGCCATGAAGATAACCAGCAAGCCGTTAACCAGGCAGGCGATTTGACCGGCACGTAGTTGCTCTTTATCTGTTGCTTTACCTTTACGCACAATCGTTGCATAGAAGCTGCGTACGAAGATGCCGGAGTTACGGTTTAATGCAGAATCCATGGAAGACATGGTTGCCGCGAACAGACCCGCCATCAGCAGCCCTACAGTACCCAGCGGCATGGCTTCACGAGCAAACACCAGGTAAACCGCATCACGTGCTTTAGCACCCAGCTCAGGGTATTGCGCCCCGGCATTCGGGTACAGAATCGCCGTTGCCCATGGTGGAATGAACCAAATTACCGCGCCAATCAGCATCATCAGCAGCGCCATTAGAGCCGCTTTGCTGGCATTTTTGGAGTCTTTAGCATTCAGGAAGCGGTAGGATTCCTGCATGTTATTAATACTTTGCAGCTGTTTCACCACAAAGAACAGGAAGGTGCCAACCATCAACAGCGGGTAGTTCATATCCGGGCCAGTAAAGAAGCCGGATGGGAACTCAGTCACGATGTTCGCCGGGCCACCGACTGCCCATAGGGCAACCACTGCACAAGCGACTGAAATAACTGCAATAACCAGCGTTTGAATAAAGTCGGACGCTACCACACCCCATGCGCCACTCAGCATGGAAATAGCCAGAACCGCAAGGCCGGTAATCCAGATAGTGGTGATGATATCAGCGTTAAATACTGCGGATGCGAACACGCCAAGACCGTTTAACCACACGCCTGCGTTAATCACGCTTAGTGGGATAATGACCCAGGTAAAGAACTGCTCGTTGACTGGGCCAAAACGGCGACGTACCGCTTCAGTTGGGGTGTCCACACGCATTTGACGGAAGCGGCGAGCGAAGTATGCCCACGCCAGAAGATAAGCAAACATGTTGCCGACAAACACGGCAAGAACTGCGAAACCATCGGTAAAGGCTTTGCCAGCCGCACCGGTGAACGTCCAGGCAGAAAACTGCGTCATAAACGCGGTTGCCCCAACCATCCACCACAACATCTTGCCGCCTCCGCGGAAGTAGTCGCTGGTACTGTTATTGGCCATTTTTTTGAACAGTAGGCTAATAGCTACCATTAATAAGAAATAACCCGCTATTACAATGTAATCGTAAGACATTGTAGTTCCCTATGAGTTAGTTTGAATTGGAAAGATTAAAACACGCTATCCATATAAGTTGAAATAACGTTTCATTATTTATTTAAAATAACCGATGGCGATCATGTTTTTGAATTTTTTGTGGCTGTGAAAGTGAGGTATTTCCGAGCGATTGTTTTTTCTAAACTGTGTGATTCCAATCTAAATTGCTGATTTTTGGCTAAGTTAAACCGCATTGCTCGAGATTTTCGAATCATTACTCAGGGTGAGGCGTGGTTATTTTTTTTGATTTTTTTTGCACCAAAATAAGGCATGAAAAATCTGGGTTGGGTTAAAGGTAAATATTACTTATAAATATAATTAAGGCGAAAATTGGGAATTCTCTGCTGTCAGGGGTCTGGCATTTTTTTTATCGTTCCTAAATTCTATTTTCATGAGATGGGCTTATGAATCGATACTCCACCGTGCTACTGCTCGGCACCCTGACCATGACAACCATTGCCCACGCCGATGCGTTGGATGGCCTGTTCGATAACTCCATTGTGGGGTCTATTTCGCAGGCGATTAACGATGCCTACAAACCGAATGACAGCCGTAGTGATGACAGCGACGACCGCCGTTGGGACGAAAGCCAGCGTCGAAATGATGACGATCGCCGCCAGTATGAAGACCGTCACCGTCAACTCGAAGATCGCCGACGCCAGCTTGACGACCAGCAACGTCAGTTGGATCAACAGCGCCGCCAGCTTGAAGAGGACGAACGCCGTTTGGATGATGATTTTCGGTAAATTTTGAAAATCGGTGAGTGATAAAAAGCACATTAAATTTGCGTTTTGCGAGTTGTCTTCTGAAAACTAAAAGCAAACAAAAAAGTGGTGAAGTTTTATTCATTTAGTGTGTTAATTTTCTTATCAAGCTTAAGATTTGTTACTACAAGTACCCGTAATATCAGGAAAAACGTGGTTTTTTTAAGCTGGCTTTAAAGGGAAAAATAAGCATACTTAGGATAAGGATTTCACAACAAATGGCACCGAGATTGATAAGCGACGCGGATTTCAACAGAAAGCTCAACGCCCCAGATCGTAACCGGGAACACACCCTGGCGTTCCTCGCCAAAGGGGTTGAACCTTTTAGCTTACCCGGCTACGTTCCACCAGCGGGATACCGTCTGGTGATGTCGCTCGACGGTAAACAGTGTCGCCTGCTAAAAGACGACATCACCGCCTATGCGGTAAAAATTGTTACCGGGAAATTTGTGGTGCCAGGCAAACAGCACTGTACGCAGGTCATGGTATGGCGCACATTTAGTGCTGAGCACCAGGATGCGTTACAGGGATTAGCAAAACGGATATTTGCCTGGTTATTGGAATCGTATGAGATTGTGGTTTCTGATAATGAGCAAACTGCTGATGGTCGTCGTTTTTGGGAATACCGTATTTCCGAAGCCATTGCCGACCCTGAATACGAAGTCATGATTTGGGATGGCACTAAAGAAGATGACGAATTACAACGCATTACGAGTGAAGCCGAATTCGTCAGCAAATGGTCACCGTACGCCTGGGGAACCGATCCTGAAATTCATCAGCATCGGCTATTAGTGATTAGCAAGATTAAATCGCCTAATCCACCCGAATAACCATTCCATCAAACCCCGCCTCGAACCCTTTTGGTAACGCATTCTCCATCAGCCAACAATCAAACTTGTGGCTGATATGCGTAAGGACAACGCGTGGGCAGCTAATCTGTTTATTAAGCTCGATAACGGTATTCAAATCGCAATGGTTTTTCGGTGTTTCAGGACGCGGCTCATGGCTGCAATCAATCACGATGACATCCGGTTTATTGTTCGCCAGAAACTTCAGCGTTTTATCGGGCAGACCTGCGGTATCGCTTAACCACGCCACGCGGCTGTGCGGGGTTTCAAAAAAATAGCCCAGCGTCAGTTTTGAATGGTTGAGAGGCAGGGGGGTCACGCGTAGCGCCTGTAAGGTAAACCAGACAAACGGCTCAAGCTGGTAGCTGAAATCCAGAATGCCGGGGTGTTTAAACAGGTCGTCGCAGCCTTGTTCATCGGCGGGGCCGTACACCGGGATTTTTTCGCCCACGCCCCAGCGCATTGGGAATAATCCCTGCACGTGGTCCATATGGTAATGGGTGAGTAAAAACTGCTTAAATTCCCCCGGTTGCCAGCTGTCCATTAAATCGGGAATGCCTGCGTCCAACAGTGTCACCGCGTCGTTAAACTTCATCACCGCGCTGCATGGCTTGCGGCGAAATTGTGGATTATTGCGAGCGCGCTCGCAGGCCGCACAAAAACAGCCAAAGGCGGGGACGAGTTGTGCGCCCCCCGTTCCGCTAAGGGTTAGCGTCAGAGTCACGATTTATCTCCACCGGTTTAGTAAAGCGGAAATGGGTATTTTGATACCCTTCGCGCTGGTAGAAACGGTGGGCGTCGAGGCGTTTGGCGCTGGTGGAAAGCTCAGTGAGTTCCGCTCCGGCAATCCGCGCCTGCTCTTCAGCCCAGGCTAACAGTTTGCTACCCACACCGTGGCCGCGAGCAGCGGGCATCACCACCAGTTCCTGAATTTCACCGACCCAATTCACATGATGCAGATGAAACTGCATATGCAGACTGATCATGCCGACAACCTCGCTGTTAAGTAGTGCAAGTTGGTAGCATAAATTGTGATCTTCGAGATTTGCCGCAAACCCGACGTTAAACGCCTGGCGGTTAAATTCTGCCTGTTTTAATTCGCAGATCAGAGCGTAAACAGTATCAATATCGGCAAGAGTGGCGGGGCGAAGTTCAAACATGGCGCGGTTCCTTGGGACGAAAATGGACGATATTGGCATTGCGCTGGCCATTCACCAGACGCATAAACGATAAGACAGACTCCGCCAGACTGCCATCGTTGTTAAGTATTAAACAGTCGTCCAAATCCGGGGCATAAAAGGCCGCACGTTGCAGGCGTTGTTCGATCTGCTGCGCAGTTTCACGCCCGCGTTGTTCGAGGCGCTTGCGCAAAACGTCCGTCGAAACATGAAGGCAAATCGGCACTAGCGCTTCGGCGTAACGCGCGCGCGCCTGCGCCAGATGCTGGCGAGAGCCGTTCACCACCACGTCGAACCCGGAATCGAGCCAGATATCCAGCTCGATACCCACGCCGTAACTTTGTTGATGCGCCTGCCAGCACAGCGCGAATAGCCCCTGTTGTTGGCGCTGAGCGAACTCCTTTTCACTCAAGGCAATATGGTTTTCGCACCCGGCGTCAGCGGCGCGGGTAATGTAGCGGTGCGCTACCAGTAGTTGATTATTCTCCTGCTGGCGCAGTGCCGTCAGCAGGCTGTCTTTCCCGGAGCCTGACGGCCCCATCAACCAGACTATTTTGCTCATCAGAACACCCGTATTCCCTGACGCCAGACATGGCCGACGTGGACATGGTCGCCGTGAAGATGCGCAAGCACCATATCGGCACGTTTGCCTTCTGCGAGAACGCCGCGGTCATCGAGATTCAATGCTTTGGCTGGGTTGCGTGTCACCAGTGCCACCGCTTGTGGCAGGGTGAAGCTGTTCGACTCGTCCTGGGCGACGCGAAACGCAGCATCCAGCAAACTCGCCGGGTAATAGTCGGACGAGAGGATATCCAGCAGGCCGACTTGTGCGAGTTCATGCGCCGCCACATTGCCGGAATGCGAGCCGCCTCGCACAATGTTTGGCGCGCCCATCAGCACGCTTAAACCATGCTGGCGTGAGGCTAGCGCGGCTTCAAGCGTAGTCGGGAATTCAGCGATTACGCTGCCCAACTCGTGGGATTCCACCACGTGCGCCGCAGTCGCGTCATCATGACTGGCGAGCGCGATATTGCGTGCGCTGCATTCAGCGGCAATCGCCAGGCGATTGGGCTGTGACCAGCGCTCAGCAAGTGCAAGTTGGTCCGCCTCGTAGCTGTTCATCTCCGCATCGCTGAGCGAATATTTTCCCTGGTAATATTCACGATACTTCACCATGTTTGCGAACTGGCGCTGGCCTGGTGAGTGGTCCATTAATGACACCAGCGACACGCCGCTGCGTTCGATTAGCTGCTGGAATAGTGGCAGCGTGGTGTGGTGCGGCAGTTCGCAGCGCAGGTGCAGGCGGTGTTCGGCGCGGTTAACGCCACGCGCCTGGCTGTCCATCACCGCATTGATCATCTTCTCGAGGTTTTCCAGGCGGTCGCCGCCGTCGCGCACGTCGCCCAGCGCTACGGCGTCCAGCACCGTGGTGATGCCGCTTGCTACCATTAATGCATCGTGGCTGCTCATCGCGGAATGCGAAGGCCAGTCGACTTTCGGGCGTGGGGTGAAGAATTTGTCGAGGTTGTCGGTATGCAGCTCGATAAGCCCCGGCAGCAACCAACCGCCTTCGCCATCGTGCGCTTGCGGCAGCTGACTTTGGCTATCGGCAAAATTACGAATCACCCCATCGGCGACTTCCAGTGAGCCACTCACCACTTCATTTTCCAGCACCAGTTTGACGTTATTAATGATCATTTTTAGCCTCGATGGTTGCCATAGAGTGCAGTCTGTCTGCTACCTGATTGCGTACCGCTTCGTCGTGGAAAATGCCGACGACTGCCGCTCCACGTGCTTTGGCTTCCAGAATTAAATCCACCACGGCGGCACTGTTTTTCGCATCCAGCGAGGCGGTCGGTTCATCAAGCAGCAAAATCGGGTAGTCGACGATAAAGCCACGGGCGATGTTTACGCGCTGCTGTTCGCCGCCAGAAAACGTTGATGGAGCCAGGTTCCACAGGCGTTCCGGCACGTTCAGGCGAGTCAGCAGCATCGAGGCTTTGTCTTCACAAACGTCACGCGAGACGCCTAAATCTAGCAGCGGCTGCATAACGACTTCGAGGGCGGAAATACGCGGGATGACGCGCAAAAACTGGCTTACCCAGCCGATGGTCTGGCGGCGCACGGCTAAAACGTCACGCGCCGGAGCCTGTACAATGTCGAGCCATCCATCGTTATGTTTGACCCAGATATGCCCTTCATCGGGTAAGTAGTTGGCGTACAGCGAGCGCAAAAGGGTGGATTTCCCACTACCAGAATGGCCGTGCAGCACCACGCATTCGCCGGATACGACTTCCAACGAGGCATTGGCCAGGACCGGCAAACGGATACCGTGCTGATGGTGTAACACAAAGGTTTTACTCAGGTTTTCAACCCGTAATCTGGTCATCGTGTGCACCTAATTCTGAAGGACGGAAGAAACAAGCAACTGTGTATACGGGTGGTGCGGGTCATCCAGTACGCGGTCGGTCAGGCCGCTTTCCACCACTTGACCCTGTTTCATCACCAGCAGGCGATCGGCCAATAGGCGCGCCACGCCCAAATCATGGGTGACGATAATCACCGCCAGATTCAGCTCACGCACCAGGCCGCGCAGCAAATCGAGCAGGCGCGCCTGCACGGACACATCCAGCCCGCCGGTCGGTTCATCCATAAACACCAGTTTCGGGTGCGTCACCAGGTTGCGGGCGATTTGCAGGCGCTGCTGCATGCCGCCGGAAAACGTGGTCGGCAGGTCGTCGATGCGCGAGGCCGGGATTTCCACCTCTTCCAGCCAACGCTCGGCGGTGGCGCGAATGTCGCCGTAATGCCGCGCACCGGTTGCCATTAAACGCTCGCCGATGTTGCCACCTGCCGAAACGTGGCGGCGCAGGCCGTCCATCGCGTGTTGGTGCACCACGCCCCATTCGGTGCGCAGCAGGCGGCGGCGCTCGCCTTCGCTCATGTCGTACAGCGATGAGTCCAGGTAAACCACTTCGCCATTTTGCGGCGCCAGGCGGGCGGAAATGGATTTCAGCAGCGTGGTTTTGCCGGAGCCAGATTCACCGACAATTCCCAGCACTTCGCCTGGATAAAGCTCGAATGACACGTCGCTGAAGCCTTTGCCGGGGGCATAAAGGTGCGTCAGGTTATTGACGGAAAGTAACGGTTGAGTCATTTGCTTGCGGCCTCGCTGTTCTGGCGGCAGAAATCGGTATCGGAGCAGACGAACATGCGGCTGCCCGCATCGTCGAGCACCACTTCGTCGAGGTAACTGTGGTGCGAGCCGCAAATCGCGCACGGTTCTTCCCACTCCTGGACGGTAAACGGATGGTCGTCAAAATCGAGACTTTCGACGCGGGTATACGGCGGCACCGCGTAAATGCGTTTTTCACGTCCGGCACCGAACAGTTGCAGCGCAGGCATCATGTCCATTTTCGGGTTATCGAATTTCGGGATCGGCGACGGGTCCATCACGTAGCGTTCGTTCACTTTCACCGGGTAGGCGTAAGTGGTGGCGATGTGGCCGAAACGGGCGATGTCTTCATACAGTTTCACCTGCATCACGCCGTACTCTTCCAGCGCGTGCATGGTGCGGGTTTCGGTTTCGCGTGGTTCGATAAAACGCAGCGGCTCAGGAATCGGCACCTGGTAAATCAGGATCTGATCTTCAGTGAGCGGCGTTTCCGGGATGCGGTGGCGCGTTTGAATCAGCGTGGCGTCGGCGGTGGACTCGGTGGTTGCCACGTTGGTTACGCGCTTGAAGAAGTTGCGAATCGACACGGCGTTGGTGGTGTCGTCCGCCCCTTGGTCGATCACCTTCAGCACGTCGTTTTCGCCAATCACGCTTGCGGTGATCTGGATGCCGCCTGTCCCCCAGCCATAAGGCATCGGCATTTCACGCCCGCCAAACGGCACCTGATAACCTGGGATCGCCACTGCTTTCAGAATCGCGCGGCGCAGGGTGCGTTTGGTTTGTTCATCCAGATAAGCAAAGTTGTAGCCGGAGAGTGCCTTAGTCACGATTACGCTCCTTTTGCAGGCGTTTGAGCAGTTCCAGTTCGGCCTGGAAATCGACGTAGTGCGGCAGTTTCAGGTGCGAGACAAACCCGGCTGCTTCAACGTTATCAGCGTGGGCCAGTACGAACTCTTCGTCCTGGGCCGGGCCTGCTACTGTTTCGTCGTAGTCCGGGGCTTGCAGCGCGCGGTCAACCAGCGCCATCGCCATCGCTTTGCGTTCGCTCATGCCGAACACCAGCCCGTAGCCACGGGTAAAGTGCGGGTCTTCATCCGCGGGGGCGACAAAGCCGTTCACCATTTCACACTCGGTTAGCAGCAGTTCACCGACGTTCACCGCAAAACCCAGCTCTTCCGGCACGATTTCGATATCTACGTAGCCACTACGAATTTCTGCGGCGAACGGGTGGTTGCGCCCGTAACCGCGTTGCGTGGAGTAGGCGAGGGCCAGTAAATAGCCTTCATCGCCGCGCACCAGCTGTTGCAGGCGTGATGAACGCGAGCATGGGTAAACCGGCGGCTGGCGGGTGATGTCGTCAGGTTTTTCGCCGTTATCTTCTTCCGCTTTTGCCAGCCCCTGTTTTGCCAGCAGGCTGAACACGTGCGGCGTGGGTTCGGCATGCTCGTCAGCGGTTTTCAACTGAGGCGCTTCGCCGTTTGCCAGCAAGGTGAAATCCAGCAGGCGATGGGTGTAATCGTAAGTCGGGCCGAGTAACTGCCCGCCGGGTACGTCTTTGTAGACGGCTGAAATGCGGCGTTCGATACGCATTTCAGCGGTGTTCAGCGGTTCGCTCACCGCCAGACGCGGTAGCGTGGTGCGATAAGCGCGCAGCAGGAAGATGGCTTCAACCATGTCTCCGCTGGCCTGCTTGATGGCGAGTGCCGCCAGTTCACGGTCGGCAATGCCACCTTCAGTCATCACGCGATCAACGGCCAGCCCTAGCTGTTGCTCGATTTGCGCGACGCTCAGTTCCGCGAGATTTTGGTCGCCACGGCGGTTGTGTTCCTGCAATTCATGGGCGGCGGCAATTGCCTTTTCGCCCCCTTTGACGGCGACGTACATCAGCACACCTCCACATGAGTGGTGCGGGGGATCGCCAGCAGGCGCTCGCCACAGGTCAGGATCAGGTCGATGCCCAGCGGGAACGGGTGCGGGCGCTCGGTGAGTTCGTGGATGACGCAGTCCGGAAGTTGTGGAGCAATCATGCGTTCTTCGCGGATGCCCGCGCCGGTTAAGCGCAACATGCGGCCGCCGCTCAGGCTCGGCACTTGCAAAATCAGCGTGGCGCTGGTGTCGGGAGCTACGTCGGTTCCCTGTGCCAGCGCGTTAAGCTGATCGGCGGTTATCGTGCTGTCGGCAACGGCGAATTGTGCGTGTTCTGGTGCCTGCGAAATTGGCGTGTTGGTATGAAAACGGACGTTTTGCAATGTCACGTCGTTGCTCAGAGCGTCACTAATCCACACCGGTGTGTCGTTATCGGCAAGGGTCAGCAGCACGCTGGTAGAAGCAATGTTCAGTGGTTTCCAGCCATGTTGCAGTGAATGGAGCGCCACGATAACGCCCGGCTCGCTCATCGCTTTGAGCAGGCGACGGAAGCTCTGTTGTGCATCCTGCACAGGCAGGTTAAAAGCGGTCATCAGGGTCATGCGTTATCTCCGCGAACCAGAGTGAAGAAGTCGACTCGGCTGCTGTTAATTTGGGTACGACGGGCGGCCAGACGTTGTTCACGGTTGGCGGCCAGTGGAGCAATTAAGGTTTCTTGCAATGTCCGGAACTGAACTTGTTCCTGCATCAGCGCGTCGATCACGGCACAGCGTTCGGCGTGGGCTTTATCGCGCCCTGATATGTAGCTGTAACCGTAAGTCCCGTTGGCGAGTTGCACGACCGCACGGGTCAGAGTGGTGTCACCGGCAAAAAAACGTTGCCCGGTGGCGCCCATTCGCGCCTGAATTTGTACCAGGCCTGTTTCTGGCTGACGAATTACCTGATATTCGGGATTGAGTTTTTGTTCTGCCCAAAGTGCTGCCAGTTCTTGAGGCAGGCTGTGAGCGAGCACGGCCATCCACTGCTGGCGCTGTGCGGTATCAAAATGCGTGGCGTCCATTTAGTGCTCCATGGTGAATTCAATCATGTCGGCACGCGTCAGGCTGACGGAGTATTCCGCAGGCAGTGCGTGACCTTCACGGTGGTTGAGAGTGCGAACACATAGCAGCGGAGCCATATTTGGGATCTCCAACAGGCGGCTTTCTTTGGCCTGAGCGCGGCGCGCGCTGATACGTGTTTGGGTGCGTTTGAGGTTGATACCGAGCTGGTCCTGAATCACGTCGTGCAGCGAACCGCTATTAAACTGTTGCATCACGGGCCACCAGGCGAGGTCGGCAAAGTAGTGGTCGATAAGGCACACCGCGATACCGTTAACGCGTCTTAGTGTGCGCAGGTGAATAATGTCATCGCCCTCGGTTACACCCAGCGCATCAGCAACATGGCTTGAAGCCGGGCGCAGTACCGCGAGTAAGCGCTCGCTGGTGGGGTGGCTTCCCTGATCGAGTAGGTTCTGGCTAAAGCGTGCTTGAGAATTTAACGGGTAATCGAATGGGCGCATCAGCACTAACACGCCAATTCCCTGGCGGCGCTGCACCCAGCCTTTCTCCACTAGTTGATCAATGGCACGGCGCAGCGTGTGGCGATTCACTTCGTAGCGTGCGGCCAGTTGGCTTTCGGCTGGCAGATAGTCGCCACAGCGGTAGTGGTTACGCAGCTCTACTTCAAGCAGGGCGGCAATTTCCTGGTAACGCGTCGGGTAACTGGTCGGATGTCTGGATAAGTGCATTTTCAACAAAGCCTCGTTAAATGAAATGCTTACGTAACCGTTGCGACATAAAGTCCAGCAGACTTACTGTGACGATGATAATGACCATCAGCGCGCAGGTTTGCTGGAACTGGAATCCACGAATCGCTTCCCACAGCGTCACACCAATCCCGCCTGCGCCGACCATGCCGACCACCGTTGCCGAACGCACGTTCGACTCAAAGCGATACAGCGAGTAGGAGATAAGCAGCGGCATCACCTGCGGCAGCACGCCGTAGATAATCTCTTCAAGTTTGTTGGCACCGGTGGCGCGAATCCCTTCTACCGGGCCGGGTTCGATGGCTTCCACCGCTTCGGAAAGCAGTTTGGAAAGCACGCCGGTGGTGTGGATGAACAACGCTAATACGCCAGCGAACGGGCCAAGGCCGACGGCGACCACGAACAACATCGCAAAGACCATTTCGTTGATGGCGCGGCAGGCGTCCATCAGGCGGCGCATTGGCTGGTAAACCCACCATGGCACCAGGTTGTCGGCGCACATCAGGCCACAAGGGATGGAAAGCACGATGGATAGTGCTGTGCCCCAGACGGCGATTTGCAGCGTGACGCCCATTTCGCCCAGATATTGCTGCCATTGGCTGAAATCAGGTGGGAAGAAGTCAGCGGCGAAGGTCGCCATGTTGCCCGCATCGCGGAACAGCGTGAGCGGAGCCATTTCCGCGCCTTGCCAGGAGGCAACGAGTACCGCTAACAAAATCGCCCAGGCCAGTAGCGAGAACCAGCTACGTTTGGGTGTGGCGACTTGAATGGTTTGTTGCATGGGGTGCTCCGTGTTTGGGGCTTTAACCCTCTCCCTGGGGAGAGGGTTAGGGTTGTTTTTACTGAACCGCTTTATTCACGTTGCTCATCGCAGAAAGTGCGGCGGTGAGGCGATCCAAATCACTCAGCTGGTTTTGCAGCGCAGTGACTTTGGTCGCTTTCTCAGGCTCGGCTAACCCTTTATTGTCCTTCACGCCTTGCATCTGTTTGAACAGGGCGAGCTGGCGAATCGGCACCAGTTGCAGGTCGCTGGATGGGCGGAACGGCGCCCAGGTCAGGCCTTTGAGCACTGCGGCTTCTTCCGGAGTTTTGCCGTAAGTCATGAAGAAGTCATAGATTTTGTCTTTGGTGGCTTCGGAGAGGTTTTTACGCCACACGATCGGATCGCCTGGGATCAACGGGGATTTCCAGATGACTTTCAGATCTTTGAATTTCTCGGGCGCGGTTTGCTTCAAACGATCGAGGTTTTCAGTGTTGTTGGTCGCCACATCCACTTGCTTGTTGGCCACCGCCAGCGCGTTGGTCTCGTGGTTGGCGTTCACAGAACGTTTGAATTCGTTTGGCGCGGCATTGTTCTTAGCGAAAACGTAGTACCCAGGGACTAAATAACCGGACGTTGAGTTAGGGTCACCGTTGCCGAACGTCAGTTCTTTGCGTTTTGCCAGCATGTCTTGCAGATTGTTGATTGGGCTGTCTTTGTTAACGATAAGCACGCTCCAGTAACCCGGGCTGCCATCTGCCGCTACCGTCTGAGCAAACACCTGGCCGTTAGCGCGGTCTACTGCTTCCATGGCCGAAAGGTTGCCGTACCAGGCGATATCCACCTTGTTAAAACGCATCCCCTGGATAATCCCGGCGTAATCTGGTGCGAAGAAA
This sequence comes from Buttiauxella cochleicola, assembly GCF_021283185.1. Taxonomy (NCBI): domain Bacteria; kingdom Pseudomonadati; phylum Pseudomonadota; class Gammaproteobacteria; order Enterobacterales; family Enterobacteriaceae; genus Buttiauxella; species Buttiauxella cochleicola. The sequence continues at coordinate 18,102 of NZ_JAJSOS010000013.1, read as the reverse complement.
GCATTCACTTTCACGCCAAGTTTCTTCTCCATATCCTTCAGGAACGGGTCCCACTGCGGTTTCAGGTTTTGTTGTGATTCAGTCGAGATGATGCCGAAGTTCAGGGACTTTTCTTGTTCATCCGCATGAGCGGTGCTGAACAGAGTGCTGACGCTTAGCAGGCTGGTAAAGGCGAGGGCGGCAACTTTTTTGTAGCTCATGGCTGACTGTTCCTTGAAAGAGATAACAAAGTTGTTAAGCAGCAACCGCGTCAACGCGATTCATGCTGCGGTAAAGATTGCCCAGACGTTCGTTGTCGAACTCAGAGCTACTTCCGTCGTAAAACACATGACCCTGGCGCAGAGCGACAATGCGTTCGCAATAGCGCAGGGCGTAGTCCACCTGATGCAGCGTCACCACAACGGTGATGCCGTCCAGGCGGTTAATGTCGTGCAGCGTTTCCATCACAATGCGTGCTGATTCCGGGTCGAGTGAGGCAATAGGCTCATCGGCGAGAATCACTTTTGCTTGTTGCATCAGCGCACGGGCAATCGCCACGCGCTGTTGTTGCCCACCGGACAGGGTGGAGACGCGTTGATACGCCATTTGCGCCATGCCGACGCGGGTCAGCGCCTGCAACGCACGCTGCTTTTGTTCACGGGAAAACCAGTTGAAACAGGTGCGCCAGAACGGCGTGGCTCCGAGTGCGCCAATCAGCACGTTTTCGAGAACCGTCAGGCGGTTCACCAGGTTGAACTGCTGGAAGATGTAGCCGGTGTGAGCACGACTCTGCCGGATGTCGCTTGCCAGTCGGCCCGCTTTTTGCACGGTGCGGCCCAGTAATTCGACGTGGCAATCGGCTGATTTATCAGAAGTAATCAGCCCGCTCAGGTGGCGTAAGAGGGTGGATTTGCCTGAACCAGATGGCCCCAGCAGAGCGACCATCTCACCTTCATTAACTTCCAAATCAACAGCATTTAATGCCTGATGCTGGTTGAAGGTTTTGCTCAATTTGTTGACGCGAATAATTGTTTGCATCATTCAGGCTCCTTAAAAAGTTGCCTCATGGTGCCGATGAAATGTGACGATTTTGTTAAGGATAAGTTTCGGTATGATGAAGAGTGAGTTCCAGCCTGGAAGTCATCAGGCTAATCAACTATTTGTCGTATTGTTTCACGCTTCGTTTTTGTCTTTGCTTACAGGTACCCTTTGGTGTTGGGAAAGCAGCGATGAGCAAAAACATTATTTTTTGTGCCGATGGCACATGGACCGCTCCCGGTGTAGAAAATCAAGCGGATGACGAAGCCGCAGCGAGTAACGTTTATCAATTGTTTGTTGATCTGAAAGGGAATGTTGATAAGCAGAGTTTGTTGTTAGCCAATGAGCAAGAAAAGATCCTTACCAATAGCAGTGGCGGGATCGTTCAAGTTGCCAAGTACATTTATGGGATGGGCGATCCGCATAATGGTCTGGTGAAACGCCTCGGCGGCGCATTTGGCGCCGAGTTGATCGTGCCGATCATTCGCGGGTATACCTTTATAAGTCGGCACTGGCAGATGGGCGATCGTATCTATCTGGTTGGATTTAGCCACGGTGCTTATACCGCGCGAGTGCTGGCTCAGATGATTATCGACCGTGGTTTATTAAATCGTGAAAAGCTGAATTTAAGCGCTCGCAATAAAGATGAAGCGTGGCGTTTTGCTTCATCCGTATGGGCGCAATATCTTGCTCATGCTCCGGATATGAGCCCCAGTCTTTTGGGAAGTGTGGTGCGTGAGTTGCCGGGATTTTTCTGTGACAGTGTGGACCCAACCTGCATTTCGCGCCCGCTGTCCATAGAGGCGGTTGCCGTGTGGGAAACCGTTGGGCAGATGGGGATTCCGAAGTATTTCAATGACAAGCGTTACAACGTTTTTCGTTTTAACAATACAGAGCTGCATTCACGGGTTAAATACGGGCTTCAGGCCATCGCCATTGATGAGCAGCGTCTCGATTTAGCGCCGGTGCTGTGGGATAACCGCGATCGTATTTTGCAGGTGATGTTTCCCGGTATTCATCATGATGTTGGTGGGGGTTATATTGGCACGGACGAAGACCGCAGCTTGTCGAACGGCGCGTACCTTTGGATGCATGATGCTCTCGACGATTTGGGCGTAAATCTGGCACCCAGTGAAGTGGTGGCTGACCCACTTGGGCCGCTGCATTGTGACTGGTATCCACCTACGCGTTATTTGCGCATTATGCCCCGACAACTTCCGCCGCCGGTTACCTCATCAACGATGGTCCACCAGTCGGTGATTGAGCGTCTTAGTTGTGGCACAACGCTACTTCAACAGTCGGCAATCAATGGTGAATGGCTAAGCGAATCATATAGGCCGCAGCCTTTGCAGGATTATCTACGCGGCGAGGGTGCAATCCCCATTAACTGGGCGATTGCACGTTAAGGAATGGGAAACTACCGTCTGTTATGGAGCTGACGGTAGTTTCCCAGAGCTTGGTTACATCGGTTTTTCGACATTCACCATCCACGGAATACCGTATTTATCGGTAAGCATGCCGAAACCTTTTGCCCAGAACGTTTCCCCCCACGGCATGGTGACATCGCCACCTGCACTGAGATTATCAAACCAGCGTTGGCCTTCTGCGACATCTGTGGTGGTAAGGCTCAGCGCATAGCCCGTGTGTTTCACTTTATCGGCACACATATTGCCGTCGCTCATCATCACTTCGCCACCGCCAATGCGCACATTGGCATGCATGATTTTATCGTCCGGCCAGTTAAAACCGCTGCTGCATCCTTCAGCCGACTGATTCTCGTCTTTTGGCATTTCGCCAAAAGTCATTTTAAACAGTAACTCAGCACCGACGGCTTGTTTGTAGAACGCTATTGCTTCTTCGCAGGTGCCGTCAAAAAAGATGTAGGGTCCGATAGACATTGTTCGTTCCTCATAATGCGGAGTGCAGAATAAGTTTAGTTGGGGGAGTCTGGGCAAGCCAGGCGGGGAAAGGGATATCTTATGCCTGGTTCGGTGAGTTTCCGTTCACCTGTACGTTATGCGATCCCACATGAATCTGTGAACGGTGAACGTGCCAAGGAGAGAACGCCCTCTCCTTGGCAATCCTGGCGCCCGGCAAGTCAATCGCCGCTGCGCGGTGAACACCGTTTTTCACCCAACATTCGCGGTCGTTCGCGACTCGCTCCCGGCGATCGCTCACTCACGTGGTTCCAGACCACGTGACCACGACTGAAGGGCGAAAAACGGCGCGATTGAAGCCGGGGATAAAGGTCAACGTCAAAACCTAAAGTCAAAAGCCAGGCTGGTTTAGGTTTTGACCTTTGTTTTTGACGTTGACCTTTGAGTCCGGCATAAATCGCCTTCGTTTTGACTGTAAGGCCGGGTCGAGCCGTCGGGAACGGCGAGAGGTTGTGATCGCCGGGAGCGCGTCACAACCGACCCTGGGACTGAAAGGAAAAATGGAGGTTTACTGCGAAGCAGCGATTTAAACGCCGGGAGCCGGGATTATCAAGGGTGCTGCGGTAGCACCCTTGATACGTTCACCGTTTCGGTAAGTACAGGGAACACTGAACGTTTAGTGAACGGAACCTTCTCTGGCTTTGCAGGAACCGCCCCTCAGGGGCAGGGGGAACGAACCTAGTTCTTCTTAACGAACTCAGACTTCAACTTCATTTGTCCAAAACCATCAATTTTACAATCGATGTTATGGTCGCCTTCAACCAGACGGATACCTTTAACTTTAGTACCAATCTTCAACATAGAAGAGCTACCTTTAACCTTCAGATCTTTAATTACAGTGACGTTATCACCGTCAACTAACAGGTTGCCGTTGGCATCTTTAACAACCAGTTGATCGTTGTCTGCAGCGGGTTCGGCATCATTCCATTCATGTGCACATTCTGGGCAGATAAACATACCGTTGTCTTCGTAGGTGTACTCGGAATTGCATTTAGGGCAATGAGGGAGTGTCATCGTCATATCCTCAAAAATAAGATTTAAAAATTGCGGTTTCCCGCCAAAAGTGGCGTGATTATACATTAAAACCCTACTTTTGTGGGGACGATTGCCGCTATGCCTTGCGCCAGCCAGAATATCGTAATAAGAAAATGCTATTTTAAAACGTTAATCAATTGCCAAATTCGCGACGAAAATACAGAATAAGTTTATAAAAATACGCTATGGTCTTTCTTTCTGGTTATTTAACCAGAAACTCACGCTATGAAAAAATAAGCCTGATTATAATATTGTCGAATAAATGATTTCCGCGCGTAATTATAATTTCCGGTACTGAATAGGCACAAAAAATATAAAGGTTTTTAAAAATCCGGATAATTTGATTTAAGTAAGGATTTTTTATGCACACACAAGCAATATTTGAGTTAAGTCAGGAAGCGGAGCGGTTATTACAACTCGCCCTGCAAAATCTGAATACACTAAAAACAGTTTCTTTTACTACACAGCATGACGTTAATTATTTTGGGCAGTCCCAAGCTGGAGGGGCCGTCCCTGCGAAATTTAGCCCACGCAGCATCCAGGCGCAGCAGGCTATGCTGCAAAATGAGTTACGCAAAATAACTCAGCATGAAATGGTATTAGCGATTGTCGGAACAGTAAAAGCGGGAAAATCGACCACCATTAATGCCATTATTGGGACTGAGGTATTACCTAACCGTAATCGCCCTATGACAGCATTACCGACACTCATTCGTCACACCCCGGGCCAGCGTGAACCCGTGCTGCATTTTCCCTATGTTCAACCCATCGAACAGCTTATGAATACATTGCAAATTCGTTTGCAACAAACCGATCGTGAAACGCTGTCAAAGCACCTGGAAATTGATCGAGATATGACGGGATTATTAACCCGTATTTCCCAAGGGGAATCTTTCGCTAAGCATTATCTTGGTGCCCAACCTATTTTCCATTGCCTGAAAAGCCTTAATGATTTAGTGCGTTTATCGAAAGCACTGGATGTGGCTTTTCCATTTAAGGCCTATGCCGCAATTGAGCATGTTCCTGTTATTGAAGTGGAGTTTGTCCATTTAGCAGGAATGGATAAAGCCTATGGGCAACTGACATTACTGGATACTCCGGGGCCAAACGAAGCCGGGCAGCCGCATCTACAAAAAATGCTTCAGGAGCAGCTGTCGCAGGCTTCTGCTGTGTTGGCGGTATTGGATTACACCCAATTAAAATCTGTTTCTGACGAAGATGTACGTAAAGCGATATTGGGCACCGGGTCATCTGTCCCGCTCTATGCGCTGGTGAATAAATTCGACCAGAAAGACAGAAATGGTGACGATGCAGAACAGGTTAAAGCGTTAATTTCTGGCACGCTTATGAAAGGAACGATTGAGCCTCACCATGTCTTCCCTGTGTCATCGATGTGGGGATATCTGGCTAATCGAGCGCGTCATGAATTGGCATTGCACGGCAAGTTACCGGACCCGAATGAGCAGCGTTGGGTGCAGGATTTTGCTGATATTGCACTAGGCCGCCGCTGGCAAAGTGAGGATTTGGCCGATGCGGGTGCTTTGCGCCAGGCGGCTGAGCTGTTGTGGGAGGACTCGCAGTTTGCTGAGCCCATTCACACGGTGCTTCATGCTGCACATGCCAATGCTTCAATGTACGCACTGCGTTCTGCCTGCCAGAAATTACTGAATTACACGCAGGGTGCGGAGGATTACCTGAATTTCCGCTGCCAGGGCCTGCATATTGCCAGCCAGCAACTGCAGCAGAATATCGCAGCCCTTGAAGATGACATGAGTCTTGCTGCTTCCAGTCAGAAAGCCGCAAACGTCGTTGCGCAGAGCAATACTAAGCTGGCTGTTGAAGCGATGAGTGATTTTATTCGCCGTTATGAACAGCAGATTAATGACAATATTCAGAACTATTTTCAGCATGGAAAAGTGCCTGAAAAGCTCCAGCGGCAGGCTTTGTCGTTTGGGACTCAGCGCGGTAATGACTTTGATGCGCGCAATGAAACGCTCAGTTTTGACGATGAAGAATCGGCACAGATTGCGCTGCACAGGATCCGTGCTTCATGCGAAATCATCCTGACCGCCGCGCAGGAAAAGATGACTGAAGAGTTAACCCATCTTTTTAGTTATCTGGAAGTTGAACTGGCAGATACGCTGCGTAACACCCTAAAACCGATAGAGGCTCGCGTTGCACAAGGGTTAGCGCAAGCAGGATTTAGAACCAATATCAGTCTGCCGGTATTTCATGTTGGCTTATTAAACTTCAATGCTAATCAGGCATTTAATGAACTCATTGAAGAGCAGGATATTCCTGTCTCCCAACTGCGACGCCAGGCCGGGATGCGCGGAACGGTTGCGCGCTGGCTTAATAGCGAGGATTGGGGCTGGGAAGGATATACCGTGATGCAAAGTCGCTACGTCATTTCTTTAGCTGATGTACAACGCAAACTGTGTCAACACGTCAGCGATTTCCTGTTGCAGCTTAATCAGAATATGGCCGCGCAAATTGAAATGTCTGTGACTGAAGGAATGACGGCGTTCTTTGTTGATTTTTCCCAGGCACTGGAAGCGATACGTCTTAACCTGCAACAAAGCCTGGTGGTGCGCCAGCAAAATGAAGAAGCGGTGACCGCTTTGCGCCAACAGCTTCAGCAGTGCGTAAGAATCACACGTTACATCCATGAGGACACCCGCCTGTTGCGGGATGATATTCAGACGCTTTTTACGGTAGAACAGCAATGAGCAGTGTATTACCAGGAACTCAAACTCGCGCTTTGGAGTGTGTTGCAGAGAAATTTGTCGTCGATTTTGCCAGAAACAGCGGTATCTCTCGTGAACCGTGGCGTTCTCAGCAAAGCAAAGCGTATTACCAGAGGCTGACCGGGGAGTTTATCGGCCAGAGCCAGTTGCAGAAGTGGGCAGTGGATGAGGCTCTGCTTGAAAAACCTGAAGTGATGCTGGCGATGCTTGGGCATCTTTGCCAGCGGGTGGCGAAGAGGCACTTCGCAATTGAGAAAGTATATGAAAGCATCTGTGCCATGGCGTTAACTTCGGCACGGGTGACCAATGACACCTCAGAAGCCCGCAAGCAGCTCATTCAGGTTCAGCAGCAACTGGCGCAGCGTGTCGGTAATCTGGAAACACAATTACAGGGCACCGACCTCACTCACCTGGGCTTCGTACATTGCGAGCAAGTTTTTGCACGCTGGCAGGCTGGGCATTATTTTACCTTTTCTCCCGCTGGTCGCTGCTATGTCGCGTTGCAGGAGCTGTACTGGGGCGCGTTTGGTGACGCGCTGCGCTTTGGCCGTTTATCGCAGGCCACAGAATTAATTGAGCAAGTTCGCGCGCTGGCAATCAGCCAACTCGCCAGCGATGTGAATGCTTCAGCCCGCACGCGCCATTACTACTATGAGTGGCTGATGTTTCCTTCGACAGCTGGAATGATGGAAAGCAAAGAAGCTCTGGCGTGGCTTGGCGACGATTGTGACAGTGAGCATCAGCCCGTGAGTTTTGCAACTACCCAAACACACCAGGGCGTTTCACTTGGGATGCCACGTATTTGTTCCGCAATGCGTCTGGGAAGTGCAATGGTGGATGAAGTGTTTACCAGGGTGTGATCTGTGTATAAAGAACTATTGGATCTTTATACTGCTACTTGAATGGTTTCAACGGATATGGTTTATTCGGCACACTATAATTTTATATTAAAGAATGTGCCGCCATATTAATTTTGATAATGGGTGCATATATTCATGGAAGATATAAGTGCCTACTCAAATACTCTCTACTCTGCGTGTTTTTACCTGCTTAATAGTTATTATTAGCTGTCCTTTGTATTCGGCTCCTTTAAGCCCCGCGGATCGTGATTTGCTGCGCCAGGGTCAGCAGGATTTATTACAAAAAAATCAGCAGCAAAGAGATGAATTGCAACGCAGTCTTTCTTCCGAAAAGCTTGTGTTGCCAGTACCCACTATTACCACAGGCCCTTGTTTTATAATTCATAAGATTCATATAAATAATGCCGTAATATTTTCTGGAAAATACCAAATTGACTTTGGTAGGCGTTACATTAATCGATGTATTGGTATGCCGGAAATAACTCAATTAGCACGAGATATTTCTGATTGGTATATTCATCAGGGTTATATAACAAGCCGTGCATTCCTCACCGAGCAGGATTTGTCACACGGGGAATTAAATATTTCGGTGCTGGAGGGGCGACTTGAAAAAATAAATCTGGAAGGTTCGTCACCCAGTCAGTTGCAAATGGCATTTCCTGGTCTTGAAGGTGAAATCCTGAATCTGCGTGATATTGAGCAGGGTATGGAGCAGATCAACCGGCTACGCAGTAATCCGGTGCAGATTGAAATTCTTCCCAGCGAAAAACCCGGTTATTCCATTGTTAACCTCACCGCCACTCCGGAGTTTCCACTTAAGGTTTCGATAGGGTTTGATAACAGCGGTCAAAAAAGCACTGGCACCGGGCAACTTAACGGTTCGCTGACCGGGAATAACCTACTGGGGCTGGCAGATAAATGGTTTGTTAGTGGTGCGCGCAGTAGTGATTTTTCCTCCTCACATGATGCTCAGAGTGTGCAGGCTGGACTGAGTGTTCCTTATGGGTACAACGTGCTTGATTACAGCTATAGCTGGAGCAATTACCTCAATACTATCAATAACAATGGGTTTTACTGGGCATCGACCGGAGACAGCCAGACACATCGTTTTACTGTATCTCGTGTGTTATTCCGCGATGGGGAAATTAAAACCGGTGCATCGGTTGGGTTTACACATCAAATCAGCCGTAACTATCTCAACGGTGTATCGCTTGAGAGCAGCAGCCGCAAACTTTCAAGTCTGTTATTTGGACTGAATCACACGCAAAAAATACTTGGTGGTGTTGCCACGTTAAACCCAACGTTCAGTCATGGCGTGCCCTGGCTTGGCGCGGAGGATGACAGTGGCAAAAATGGCGATATGCCAAAAGCTGGGTTCAAAAAATGGAGTGTGAATGGAAGTTTCCAGCTTCCTGTTACCAACAACTTATGGTGGCTGACCAGTGTTTATGGTCAGTGGTCACCAGACCGACTTTACGGTAGTGAACGTTTGACCATTGGTGGGGAAAGCTCGGTTCGTGGTTTTAAAGAACAGTATTTATCCGGTGATAACGGAGGCTACTGGCGCAATGAGCTCAGCTACGCGTTGTTCACATTGCCATTTATAGGGCAGGTCAGCAGCGTGGCGGCCCTGGATGGCGGCTGGTTACAAAAAGACAGGCATGATCCCTGGGCCTCCGGAACATTGTGGGGGGGCGGCGTTGGGCTATCGAGCGCCAACCGTTATTACTCCAGCCAATTCACGGTCGGAACACCCCTGAAATATCCGGACTGGTTTGCCCCTGACCATCTCAGCATTTATTACCGCATTAGCATCGTTTTGTGAGGCCAAAGATTATGGATAATCATCAGCAACCTGTTTGTTTTGCTCAGCGCCTGTTGAGCTATCTTATTTGCGCCTTACTTGCGGGCCAGCCAATTTTTCCGGTATTTGCCGCGCCGACCCCAGCAAACAATGCTACGCAGATGGACCAGGCCGGTAACGGCGTGCCGGTGGTGAATATTGCCACGCCCAACGGGGCGGGAATTTCACATAACCAGTATCAAGATTACAACGTCGGAAAAGAGGGGCTTATCCTCAACAATGCCACTGGGCAGTTAAACCAGACACAGCTTGGTGGGTTGATTCAGAACAACCCAAATCTAAAAGCAGGCCAGGAAGCGCGCGGCATTATCAATGAGGTTACCGGTGCGAACCGTTCACAACTTCAGGGCTACACCGAAGTGGCGGGTAAGGCGGCGAACGTAATGGTCGCCAACCCGTACGGCATCACCTGTAATGGCTGCGGTTTTATTAATACCCCAAATGTGACGTTAACCACGGGTAAACCTGTTTTTGACGCTAACGGTAATCTACAACAGCTCAATGTCACCAAGGGCAGTATCACCATTGAAGGTCAGGGGCTGGACGGCAGCCAGGCGGACGCGCTGTCGATTATTTCCCGCGCCACAGAAATCAACGCGGGTATTCATGCAAAAGACTTAAAAGTGATTGCTGGTGCCAATCGAGTAGGTGTTAACGGCAGCGTGATAGCCATCGCTGGAGAAGGTGCAGCACCGCTTATCACCGTGGATACTGGTGCGCTCGGTGGAATGTATGCCAACCGTATTCACCTGGTTTCCAGCGAAAAGGGTGTTGGCGTCAATCTTGGCAACCTCAATGCTCGTCAGGGTGATATCACCCTTGATGCGAATGGAAAATTAACGGTTAAAAACAGTCTTGCCAGCGGAAGTTTCACCGTAAAAGGGGAAAGTCTCACCCTTAATGGCGAGCATAAAGCAGGCAGCGCATTGTCTGTGACCAGCCAGAGCGATATTTCCTTAAACGATGCCCAGCTTGCCAGCGATAGCAATATTTCCCTTAACAGTCAGGGCCAATTTAGTGTGGCGAACAGCAGTATTACTGCCGCTAAAAATCTCACGCTTGCCACTCGCGATCTGGAAGTGGATCAAACCAGCCGTGGGGACGCGGCACAAAATATCACCGCTACGCTAAGCGGAACCGGCAACATGCAAGGCCAGTTGATCGCTGGACAGAATTTGGTAATGACAGGGAATACTCTGACCAATAGTGGCCAGCTTATGGCAAACAGCGATGCTCAGATATCTATCAATACCCTGACAAACAGCGGCACGATTCAGAGTCAGAAGAACCTGACGCTTAAGGGACGCTCGCTGAACAACAGTGGCACCTTGCTGAGCGGCGGTACGCTTACAGTCGACGCACACACGTTAAACCAGGACGGCCAGCTCGCCGCTAAAGGCAACGCGCAGATAACTGCCAGCCAGACTTTGCGCAACAGTGGCAGTTTGTTAAGCGAGGGCTCCCTGACGGTGAATGCTGGGGAACTTCTCCAGAATGGTACGTTGTCCGGGAAGCAAAACCTGACACTGGAAAGCGATAAGTTGACTGCCGGTGCGTCTTCGCTGACCACCACCAACGGTGCCATGGCGCTGAAGGCGAAGCAGGCCAACTTGAGCGGTAAACTGAATGCTTCAGGTAATCTCAGCCTGGATGCGAACAGCCTGACCACCACTGCAGGGTCACAGTTGCAGACCGATAGCCATCTTACCATCAGAGCTACGCAGACTGTGCTGGCAGGGACTCAGGCTGCAAAAGGCATGCTTAGTGTTTCTGCCGATTCACTGAACCATAGCGGGAAAAGCAACGCGTCATCCATTAGCCTGACAGGCAGTGATATCACCAACACCGGCATACTGGTTGCCCCAATACTTGCCATTAACAGCTCCACGCTTACCAACAGCGGATTACTGCAGGGGAACCAGGCGCTAAATCTCAGTGCCGATGTGTTGGATAATCGCTTTGGCGGCACGCTATACAGCGAAGAGAACCTTGTGCTGTCTCTGCCAACTCTCATCAATGCAGGGCTAATTTCCACCGGCCGCGAGCTATTTCTCGGTGGGAACATCCTGACCAACAGCGGCGAAATCAATGCTGCCAGCCTGACTAGTCGTACCTCGACGCTCATCAACCAAAGCGGCGGTTTATTGCTGGCAGACGGGAAGATGACGATAGATGGGCAAGTGCTGAATAACGCCGGGCAACTGGCGGCAAACCAACTAAAGATCAACAGCGCCACCCTCATCAACAGCGGTGCGATGCAGGCCAACAGAGTGCTTACACTTACGGCAAAAAACCTCGTAAGTCAGGGGAAAATGCTCAGCGGTGGAGAGCTGAAGCTGAATGCCGACAGTCTGAACACTGGCGGGCTGATTCAGGGCAAAACGCTAAATTTTTCCAGTGGCGAATGGATTAACACCGGAAACGTGCTGAGCGAACAGAGTGCCACGCTACGAGTGAACGGTAACCTGAATAACCAAGGGAAAATCCTCGGTCAGCAAGGTGTGACACTGACTGCGGGTACGCTGGATAACCGTGGCTGGCTGGCGGCAACCGTCGTCACTTTTCAGGGCGATTTAATCAATAGTGGCCTTATTCAGGGTAACGACAGCCTGGCTCTGACCGGCAACAGTTTGAACAACCAGAAAAACGGCCAATTGCTCACCGGCGGGGCTGTGGTGCTGGAAAGCCAGACTCTGGAGAACATTGGCGCAATACAGGGCAATTCCGTGTTGGTGAATGCTGGGCAGTGGTCCAATAGCGGCACAACACAAGCGCTGGACGAACTGACCGCCCACATCATCGGCTCGTTCACTAACAGCGGCGCGCTATTAAGCCAAAACCAACTGACCCTTAACGCGGCGGATATCACTAACTACGGCAGACTGGCGGCACAGGCGTTAAGCCTGATCTCGGCTTCGTTGAGCAACGACGGGCGTTTACAAGGCAACACCACACTCACTCTGGATTCCAGCAGAATCTCTAACCTGAGCCATGGGCAAATCGTCAGTGGTGGGGCGCTAAATCTTTCTCCTGGTAATCTGGATAATGCGGGCTTATTACAGGTCAACGACGACTTCACGTTGACCGGCGAGCAGTTCTCTAACCGGGGAACGATTCTCGCGAACAACCTGCTGTTCCAGCTCAATGGCGTATTGAATAACGAACAGGAGGGCCAGCTACTGGCGCGTCAGAATGCCACGTTCATCAGCGGCGAACTTCGCAACGACGGTGTGCTGGCGGCAGACTCACTGACGCTAAACAGCAGCACTATTACTAACAACGGCACGGTGCAGGGGAATCACGCGTTAAACCTTGAGAGTCAGGAATTATATAACCAGGCTGATGGCCGATTCCTGAGCGGCGGCGAGTTGACTATCCACAGTACGAATGCCAGCAATACTGGAGTATGGCAGGGTAAAACTGTCGATTTTGCGCATACGAGTCTTCTGAACAATGGCACGATTAATGGTATCGACGGGCTAAATGGACGAGTTAGTGGTGAATTAGTTAACGGTGGCCAGCTGTTTAGCCAGACCTCGATTTACCTCAATGCTGATAATCTCAGCAACAGCGGAAAAATCATGGCCGATGCCCTGACGCTTGAGGCGAATACATTCGATAACAGCGGGCTGTGGCAGGGCATGAGCAACCTGAGTGCGACGGGCGATGTTCTGAACATTTTCGCTAGTGGTCGCGCGCTGAGCGGCGGTTCGCTAAGCCTGGATGCCTGGCAGTTGGCTACAGCGGGCGTGGTGCAGGGCGAGCAGGTGAGCGTCACGACAAATAGCTGGCAAAACAGCGGCACATTACTGGGCGCTGACCGCGTGAACGCGGCTGTTTCCGGCCAGTTGAACAACACGGGCGAGGTATTAAGCCTGGGCCTGATGCAAATTAGCGCGCAGACGCTGACCAATAGCGGCTCAATGCTAAGCGCAGGCGACATGGCGCTTGCGGGAACAACGCTTGAAAATCGTGGCGCGCTACAGGGCAAAAACCTGGCGCTTAGCGGGGATAAAATCACCAATACTGGTACTGTTGTCGGACTGGATTCCCTGCTCCTGCAAAGCCGCCTGCTGATGGCGGCACCTTTGCTGGAACTGGTTAACGGAGGGCAGATGCTGACCGGTGGAACGCTGACCGTAAACGCTGGGCGCGTCACCAACATTGGTACCTGGCAGGGCCAAAGCATCCTGTTGAGCGCCCAGCAACTACAAAACGGTGGCGCGATCCAAAGTGCGGATGCGCTGACGCTGTTACTTTCCGACAAGCTGAACTCTGATAGCAGCAGCAAAATCACTGCTAATGGCAACGCCATACTGCAGGCGCTGAGCCTTACCAACAACGGACAGTGGCTGGCAAAAAACCTCACGCTGAAAGGCGGAATGCTTAATAACAACGGTGACGTAAGCGGCGTGGACGGGCTCACTGTCTCGCTGACCGGAGCCTTTACCCAACAGCAGGATAAAACCCTGCTTACCGCCGGAAAACTCACGCTCGACGCGGCTTTGGTGGATAACCAAGGGCGTATTCAGGCAGGTGATTTGGTGGTTAATACCGGCCAATTGACCAACAACGGACGCTTACAAGGCGCGAATGCACTGGCACTGAACCTGACCGGAGCGCTGACCAATAATACAACGGGTAGTATCCTCAGCCAGCAAACCCTGAAAATCACTACTCCGGATCTGTTCAACTATGGGCTTATTCAGGGTGGTACTAAGACACGCATCGATGCGGCAAAATCCGCCCGTAACGAGGGCAAAACCCTTGCCGGAGGTGATCTAACCTTTAACACCGCATCGCTCATCAACAACGGTTGGCTACAGGCCTGCGGGCTTACACTTAACGCGGCTACGGCGGTGAACAATGGCACGTTACTGGTAGAACAACAGAGCACTATCACCGGTAACAGCCTAACTAACAACGGCCTCGCGCAGGGCAAAAACCTTGCTGTGAACTACCAGCAACTGACCAACGCAGGCACGATGCTGGGCACTTCGAGCCTGAACATCACCGCCGACCAAGTCAATCTTAAGTCCTCTGGAAAGCTGTTCAGCGGTGGCTATTTGCTGCTTACAAGCAGCGGTTTCGATCAATTAGGCCAGGTCGTGGCGCTGGGTGACTTGACCCTGAAACTGAGCAACGCTTTCATTGGCAAAAACGTGCTGGCCGCGGGTAACACACTGAATATTAACAGTGACGGCGCGATTACCAACCAGAGCGTGATGCAGGGGCAGGCGGTGAATCTGACAGCAGGTGGTGTGTTGACCAACAATGCGCAAATCACCATCGGTAACGGTAGCAGTACGCTTTCTGGCAGTCGCATCGCCATGAATGCCGCGGGCACCTTGCAAGCGGGTGGAGACGTTGCGCTGAATAGCCGCAGCGACATCAACGTAGCAGGCTTTACCGGCACGGCGGGTAGCCTGATGCTGAATGCAGCCGGGAATATTATCAACACCGCTCTGCTGTACGCCGGGAATAATATGGCCCTGTTGGCCAACAGCATCAAAAACAATCGTGGCGATATTCTGGCGGGCAATAACCTGTGGATGCAGCGCGATATGGCAGGAAATGCCAACACCGAAGTCGTGAATACTTCCGGAAATATAGAGACGCTACGTGGGGATATTTCCATTAAGACCGGGCATTTGTTGAATGAGCGAAGTGGTCTTAGCGTGAGTGTCAGCGGAGAAACAGATTTAACAACACAATATTCATGGCTGACAGCGACGATAGCTGATGTCCCGACAAGCTATTTGGATAGTATCAATTACGACTATGGTTACTATCGTGCTGCTACAGGATGCGCTAACTCCTGTGCTGGGGCTTATTGGTCTCGTCCTGCTCCCTATAAAAATAATGGTGAGCTGGAGTTTGCTATCTCCAGTTCACAGCTCACCGTCAAAAGTGATGGTTCAGCAACTGCGCGCATATCCTCTGGCCATGATTTATTTCTGCAGGCCGATCTTATGGAGAACAATGCCAGTAATATTTTAGCGGCCAGAAATGCCATTCTAAGTGGCAGCACACTTAATAATCAGTCTTGGATGGAGAGCAATCAAACTCTTTATCTGACATATAGTTACAGCGGGATTGTGTACGCCACCGAATCAAGCATCAGTTCCCAGAACGGCACGGGAGGTGTGAATTTTATAAGTTTCACATCCCAAGGAAAAACACGAACAGAGAGTCAGAATGGTGAAACCTACCGCGCCGTAATCCAGGCTGGCGACAAAATCATTGCCAACTTTACCCGCGATATCAGCAATACCACGACTACGGCTAATGCTGGTGGTGTAAGCCCGACGATCAACACTCCAACCCTCAACACACTGAGCAATCAGACCATCGACGATGCGCTGCAAAAACAGAACCTTGTGGACACCGATACCGTTACCATTAACTCCCCGCAGTGGAACGACCAGCTCCAAAACGCATTGCAGCAAATTAACGGCGGCAGCGGATTGGATACATCTGGCTCGCCAACCTCCGACCTGGATACCTACGATGGCAACGGTCAGGGTAACGCCAGTCTTGGCGATGCCACGGCACTGAATAATGCCACCACGCAGGGCAGCAGCTTCAATCAGTATCAGCCGAACAGCGTCGACACCAGCGTGTACCCGCTGCCAACTGGGCAGAACGGCTATTTTGTTATCTCCACCGATCCGAACAGCCCGTATCTCATAACTACCAACCCAAAACTCGATGGTCTGGGTGAGCTGGATCAAAGCCTGTTTGGTGATTTGTATTCGCTGATGGGCATCAAACCGGGTAGCGCACCGCGCGAAACCAACAGCACATACACCGATCAGAATCAATTCCTCGGCTCGGCCTATTTCCTCGACAGACTAAATCTGCACCCGGAATATGACTATCGCTTCCTGGGTGATGCGGCCTTCGACACCCGCTACGTCAGCAACTTTATTCTTAACCAGACCGGTAGCCGTTACATCAATGGTGTGGGTTCCGATCTGGCGCAGATGCAGTACCTGATGGACAACGCCGCCCGAGCGCAGCAGTCGCTGGGGCTGGAGTTCGGTGTGGCACTTACCGCAGCGCAGATTGCGGCACTCGACAACAGTATCCTGTGGTGGGAAGCGGCGACGGTGAACGGTCAGACGGTAATGATCCCGAAAGTTTATCTGTCGCCAAAAGATGTGACGGTGCACAGCGGCAGCGTGATTTCCGGCAATAACGTGCAGCTTGCGGGCGGCAATATCACCAACAGTGGCAGCACCATCACGGCGCAAAATAACCTGAGCATCGACAGTGCCAACAGCATCAACAACCTGAATGCAGGGCTGATGCAGGCGGGTGGCAACCTGCAACTGAGTTCACTGGGTGATATCAACAATATTGGCTCGACAATTTCGGGCAAAACCGTGGCGCTTGAAAGCCTCGACGGCAACATCAATAACATCACGCTCATCGAGCAGTGGTCGGTGGCTGGAAGCGGTAAAGGGGGTGAGTCGGTCAGCTTTACGGACACGCTGCGCGGGCCGATGGCAGGCATTGTGGCGATGGATTCTCTGAGTTTATTCGCGGGTAACGATATCAACATCACCGGCGCGAACGTGACGGCGGGCGGCGATCTGTTGATGCAGGCGTGGGGCGATATCGCCATCACTGCGAACCAGATAACCGACAGCTACAGCCAGTCGGGCTTCCGGAATAAAGACGCAACCAGCAACAGTTCGGTGACTTACAACGGCAGCACGATATCGGCAGGCGGCAGTATCGGCATGCAGGCAGGCAACGATTTAAACGTCGACGCAAGTCAGCTGAACGCCGGTGAAAATGCGCTGCTGATTGCGGGTAACGATCTGAACCTGAACGCAGGGCAGACCAGTGAATCGGCTTCAAAAGGCAAAAGCGAAACCCACAGCACCGACAACGCCCACAGTACCATCACCGCAGGCGGCGACCTGGTCCTGGTAGCCGGTCAGGATATTAATAGCCAGGCAGCAGGGCTTGCAGCAGAAGGCAACGTGGCGATGCAGGCGGGACGCGACGTAAACCTGATGGCAGTTGAAACCACCGAAGGTGACAGCTATAAAGCGAAGAAAAAGGTCGAAATCAACGAATCAGTCCGCCAGGACGGCACTGAAATCGCCAGCGGTGGCAACACCACGATCGTGGCGGGGCGTGACTTCAACAGTGAGGCGGCGCAGGTTATCGCCAGCGGAGATATCGGCATTGGTGCGGGCCGGGACATCAATCTGGAAACCGCCACTGAAAGCGATTACCACTTCAAGGAAGAGACAAAAACCAAAAGCGGTTTCCTGAACAAAACCACCACCCACACAGTGGAAGAAGACAGCGCAACACGCGAAGCAGGCACCCTGCTGAGCGGCGATAACGTGACCCTCGTCGCCGGAAACGATTTGCTGGTTCAGGGTTCAGCGGTAGTGGGCGATGGCAATGTCAGCCTGAATGCGGGGAATAATATCGACATTATTGCCGCGACCGATACTGACTCAACGTACCGCCTGGAAGAGAAGAAAAAGAGCGGCATGTTCAGCGGTGGCGGTATCGGCGTCACCATCGGGACGAATAAATCGCGCTATGAAATGAACGACGAAGGCACGACCCAGAGCCAGAGTTTCAGCACGGTAGGGTCGACGGCGGGCGATGTC